>CALGUD010000072.1 GCA_937901915.1 uncultured Flavobacteriaceae bacterium | reverse complement strand
TGACCCTGATGATCCTATAGGAATTGCAAAAGTTACCGGGTATGGCCCTGTACATCCAGAGTTTGCCAGATGCGTAGTCCCCCATACATCACAAAACATAATGGTAATATAAATAACTGTTATTCTTTGGCTTAAAAGGTCCGATGCATCGTAATCTATAGGAGCAACTGTCATGGTACCTTTAAATGAAACAGAATCATTTGTAAACTCCACAATACCATTTGCATCCGGTATGTAGGATAAAATGTAGGTTTGCATTGTTTCATCCTCATCTACATCAATAACTAAATTTTCAAAAGTCCCTACCGGAGTATCCTCCTTTGTGATGGCTACTGTATAAGTAGTTTTCTCTGAATCTTCTACTTTTATTACTTTGGAAGGGTTTACTTCAAAATCACTTCCTTCTTTTAATTGAACACCTTTTCTTTTTGAGGTAAACTTACTGTAAGACCTTTTGAATTTGGCGTCTTCTTCAATAAATTGTGCCAGGGATTTGGTAGAGATTTTAACCTCCGGTTGAATAGTTTCTGTAACATCGGAGCTTAATGGCTCTTCTGTTAACTCTTCTTTTTCACAACTAATTGCTGTTATAAGTAATAAAATAAAAAAGATCGGGCGCAAGTAATGTAAAGGATGCTTAATTTTTAAATATTTTGGTTTAGATATTTTATGAAATATTCTTCTTTAATGATAGAAAATTTTTACAGGAAGTCAAAATAGGAATTGTAAGAAAATATGAAGTTTATATTCGACATAAATACCAATTTATCGGGTAAAAAAACACCTTGTGTAATCGTAGTGTATAGCTTGTGTTACTTATTTACAGAACATTTCCGTGAGAATTTCGCAAAGTGAGGACACTTTGCGGAGCAGGTTATTCAGTAACCGGTTTTTTCTTTAATTTTAGTGCTACAAAAAGCGTTATTATAGAAAAGATCATCCAAAATGCATCTACAAAGAATGGCTGAAAATCATACTTAAACGATTTCCATATCCAGTTACCTGTTGTAATTCCGTTGGCAACCGGAATTAACAACCCGAAAATACTTCCCGAAAGCAAAGTGTATTTATTTGTAAAAAAATGGTCCTTTTTCAGGATAAAAAATATTGTAGCCAATAACCAGCTTATAAAGTAAAAACTATAAATGAATGATTGATTTACCGGTTGAAATACTTTAACTGCTATAAATGATAAGGCAGTAACGGGATACATACTTAAGCAAATGGCCAGGTAAACATGAACAACCCGTTCATTAAATCGCCTTTTCTTTTCAGGGATATTTTTTTTATCACGGGCAACCAACCAGATCATTACCCCGGAAATGATTACAAAACAAGAAATAATACCCAATAAAAAGCTTACTAACTTTAAGGCATATCCACCGTAATCACCATAATGTAACCTGTATAGGATATTCTTAACACTATCTAAATATGATGTTTGTGTAACCGGATCTTTTTTAGAAATAATTTCTCCGGTGGTAACTTTATAGGTTATTTTTCCCACCCCGGTAAATTTTGTCTTGTAATCCAACTGGCCTTCTACAGTTACATGCATATTGTTATCACCATAATTCTGAATATACAATTTGGTTACATCAAAATCATTCCATAAGGTTTCGGTTTTTTTCACATACTCATTAAGATTTAAAGGCACATTGATTTTTGAATTTTCAAAATCATAGGAGGGGGGCGTATATTCCAGGTCTTTATAAAGTTGACTTTCATCTCCATTGTATAAAACCATTATATTGGGTGCCATTAAAAATACTTTTATCATAAAAAAGGCACCTGTAACAGCATATACAAACTGAAAAGGCAAACCAATCATTCCCAATGTCGTATGGGCATCCGTCCAGATTGTTTTTAACTTAGCCATGGGCCTGAAAATGTAAAAATTGGAAACAATTTTTTTCCAATGCACCAAAACACCTGTAATAATTGCAAAAAGAAAGAAAAATGCAATAAGGCCCGATAGGTAATAACCAAATGGATAGGGTATTTGTGCCAGAAAGTGTAATCGGTATAGGAATTCTCCTAGTGTATAAGAGTTTATATAGGTGTGTTCTGAATAATTTTGGGAATCCAGGTAAAAAAAATGTGACTTCTTTGCTTCCTCATTTGCCAGGGAATCTTTAGAAGCACTAAGAGAAAATCCTGTTCTATTCTCAATGTAATATTTTGTTAATGTAATATCCCTACCATATAAAGTATAATTCTTATCTAATGAATCAAGGGCTGTATTAAAATCTAACTGAATACCGGCTGTAACGGGCGTAGATTGATTTCTTTCCCAATTCACAAACTCATCTCTGAAAAATGAAAGTGAACCGGCAAAAAAGATCACGTATAATACAACGCTAATGATAATACCACTTACGGTATGAGTATGAAAAAGTATATTATAAGTTCTTTTTTCCATACGTTATGAAATAATGGGATTGTGCATTTTTGAAAAGTATATGACAAGACAGAAAATCATTGTTATTAATAAATAGACACCCCATATTTTCCAGCCGTTTTTTGCCAGGAAAGCCAGAACCATTAAAACAGCCCAAAGTATAAAACCCGAAAATGTTGAGGTAATAAGCACATATGTGTGATGTATCCAAAATGATAAAGCCAAATGTAAAGTTATGGTTACCAGGTAACCTCCTAAAAATCCGGCAGATATTTTAGCAAATCGCTGCCATGTAGAGGTTGTTAAGTATTTAGGGTTTGCAGGCATTTTAAAGAATTAGGAATTCAACACACAATGAAAACAAAACTACGAGCAACATGTTTTTGTAATTGATCATTTTTAAAGGTGTTAATACTATAATCAAGCTCCCAAATGTCATTAAAATGATAAAAAACAGTAAAGAACCTGCGCCAAATCCAAAATAAAAGAGCAAAATCACATAGGCGTTTATAAGCATAAACAAGCCTGTTGTTTTAGCAAAACCTTTCTTTTTTTGAATCCATTTTTCGAAACCTAGTACGTGATTTTTCACTGATTTCTCAGAAGTATTATAAAAAATATAAAAGGCTAAAGTGAGTATTATAATTACAGATGAAATCATTTTATTAATATTAAAACAAAAAGGCTGTCTAAAAAGGTGCTAAGGTTGTCAGTTCGAGCGCCCCCGACGCTTCGGGGGAGAACTACAGCAACCTGTTTTAATTAGGTTTCGACTGCGCTCAACCTGACATGCAAACTTTATATTCGCCTTTATAGACAGCCTCTTATAAGATTATAGGGTACAATAGGTCACACAATGCCAGGTAAATTCGTAATCTTTCCCATTATATTTTCCCGGAACTTCTTCTTTGATGGTAGTTTCAACAATATATTTTGTTTTCCATGGAAGTTTAAAAGACACCATTCCGTTTTCATCTGTTTCAAGTGTTTTGGACCATTGATCGGCTACAAATACTTTCAGTTCATTATTGGGAAGCGGTTTGCCTTTAAAAAAAACATGGAGTTTAATTTCTTCTTTTGATTCTGAAATATCTTTTAAAGTTATTCCGTTTTCATTAGATGCTATTGTTTCCTTAACAGGATCACCAACCTGGATTTTAGCAACGGAATGATAATGCGTTTTAAATATCCCGAAATCGTATTTTGTATAGTCAATAACATCAATCTTATCATTATTTAACAATACAGTGTAAGTACCATTGACGGACGGAGTAAATTTCGCAGTGTAAAATGATTCGGATGCTTCAGTTTGTAATTCAATTTTATGTCCTGAAGGATCTATTACCCATAGTGTAAAATCTTTTACTTTAGGAAATGCTTCCCCGTTTACTTTTTCTACAACACCATACGTATACTCACCGTAATACACCCTGATTTCCTGTTCCTTATTTAATTCTCCTTTGGGATTGGTTTCAATCCATAAGTAATGTGCAAAAAGGCTATTTGCTGTTAATAAGAATAATGCTAATGTGATTGCTTTTTTCATCTTTTTTAAAATTTATATTGAATTGTTATTCTTCCGTTGATACCGGGTTCACTTTGCCAGTAAACATAGCTGGCATAGCCTGCACCTGAATATAAATATTCATCTAAAATGTTATTTACATTTAAGTTAACCGCCCATTTATTATTTTTCCAGGATAAACCTCCGTCTAGCCTGAAATAATCCGGTAACGCAGATTCATTATCGGCTCCCCAGTTCCATGACGACCTGTCAACCTGGTATTGATACCCGAGGGAGATGCCAAAACCATTAAGTGGAGTATCTTCCAGGAAATTATAATGAAACCAACCGTTGGTGATGTGCTTTGAATGGCCTGAAACTCTCAATCCAACTCGGTCGGGATTAGTATCCTCAGTAATTTCTACATTCGTATTGGCATAGTTAAGAACAACATTAAGAGCCGGAGTTATTTGCCCCTGCATGTCAAATTCAATACCTTTGGATTGTACTTCCCCTAATTGAATTGAAAAATTAGGATTTTCAGGGTCACCTACCAGTATATTTTCTTTTGTGATCTGATAAACGCTCAGGGTAGTGTTCAAGTGGTTGTTAAACCATGATTTTTTTAATCCGCCTTCATAATCGATAGCTTCCACCGGATCAAATCTTTCACCGGTAATACTGGCGCCATATTGCGGGATAAACGATTGGTCATACAAACCGTATACTGCAAAACCAGATAAAATATCATAACTGGCCCCTACACGGGGTGTAAATTTAGAGGCATCACTTGTATCTCCATATGCAAATATTTCAGCATCATTATAACGGCCGGCTAATGTTACCCTCAACTTATCATTTAGCATCCATATTTCATCTTGCAGGTAGTATGCGCGGTAATTGTTTCCCTGGTGATTCCCTGCACCTCTTACTTTAACAGGTTGTGACCTGTCAAATTGAGGATATACGGCACTTCCATATACCGGATTGTATATGTTAAAAGGTGTATTCACGTCAATAGTTCCTCCCTGGTTCCAATCGGCATAATAATTTAAGTTTCTGAAGTCGAAACCTGCAAGAATTTTATGGGTAATACCACCAGTATTAAATTCCCCGTTCAGGTAAATTTGTGCTAATTGATTGGTAGATAAAGCATCCCAAATAGATACTGATCTGAGAATATCGCCATTATTTTCAACTCCGGCTACCCATGCACTGGCGCCCTGTACTCCATAACGTAAATACATATGCTGTGCCTGTACAGACCATTTACTGTTAAAATTATGTGTAACATTAGTTAGAATACTCAATTCTTCAATATCTGTTTTGGGAAAATTTTCTTCC
This sequence comes from uncultured Flavobacteriaceae bacterium, assembly GCA_937901915.1. Taxonomy (GTDB): domain Bacteria; phylum Bacteroidota; class Bacteroidia; order Flavobacteriales; family Flavobacteriaceae; genus Abyssalbus. The sequence continues at coordinate 47,713 of CALGUD010000072.1, read as the reverse complement.
ATGTTTGTAAAATCCCGTGGTAAATTTCCGAAGCCTCCTTCTGTAGTACCAAAAACATAAGCGGCGCCAACCAGTTGTTCTGCCCTCTGGTAGGTAAATTCCGTTAAAACTGAGGTTTTATCAGAGATCTCATATTTAAATGATGGTACAATGCTATATCGGCTGCTTTCTTCAAAATCACGGTGTGATTCTTGTGTTTGATACATGCCGTTAATTCGATATTGGAATCTTCCATCTGAGGTTAATGAACCTCCGGAATCGAGAGCGCCTCTGAAAGTATTAAAACTCCCCGCGGTTAAAGACACCTCATTAATACTTTCTTTAACAGGTTTTTTAGTAACTACATTATAAAATCCACCAGGTTCTCCTGCCGAAAGCATAAAACCGGCAGGGCCTTTTACGAATTCAATGCTTTGTACCATAGACATGTCTTCAGATAATGGCCCCCAGGGTAATTCTACATTCATGCCATTTCTGAATGCGGGCAATTTAAACCCTCGCATATTTATTCGAGCGAAATGTCCCCAGTGCTCGATCATCTGAGCGCCACTTACATTCCGGGTTACACTTTCCATCATATTGATGATGTTTTGGCTTTCAATCACTTCATCACTAATAATCTGAATATTTTGAGGCAATTTTGCTGTTTCTGTTTTAATTCTTAATGACGAGGAAGGTTGCTTCACTACAAAATCATTTTTTCCATTTCCATTTAGTATTACTTCATCTAAATATTCAGTTAACTCTTCAAGAACAATAGTTTTAACATTATAAACATCTCCATTCTTAATCTGTATGTTTATTTCATCCGGTTTAAAACCGATGGAAGAAACTTTAAGAGTATAAGTTCCTTTGGAAATGTTCTGTAGGACATAATTTCCATTATTATCTGTTGTTGTTCCATTATTTGAACCTGAAATCAACACATTGGCATTCTCAACGGGATTGCCACTTGTTGTAACAACTTTTCCTTTAATGGAGCCTGATTGTCCGTACAATACGGTTACAGATAATATAAATGTGAATAGGGTGATAAATTTTTTCATTGATTAATTTGTTATTTGTATTTAGTCTAAATAAATTTGATCACAAAATTATAAGGAGATTGCATTTTTTAATGACGTAATGTGAATAAAAAAAGACGTGATTTTTCAAATTGTGAAATAGTAGATTTAATAAGGGCTAATTGCAATTTTACTGAGCTTGTGGCCGTTAAAACCGATCATACTAAAGATGAAGGGCTTACCTATATGGAATATTTGGTTATTCCTAAATATGGGCAGGGGACAATAACAAATTTTGAATTTGAAGAAGTTTCGATAACTATCAGCCGGTATAAATTAAACAGGGACCTCATAATTTATAATAAAGCGTATAAAAATTTAATTCAGCTTTCATTTTTATTAGAGGGAGAAAAGATTATCTCATTAAAAGAATTTGACAAGGATATATTATTTGAAAACCAGGAATCATTTTTGGCGGATATTACTTCTTTTAATGGTTATAGCAGAATTTCGGGGAATAAAATTTTTAAAGAATTTAAAATACGAATGTGCAGAACCTTTTTATATAAACATGGCTTTACTAACGAGCATATATTTAAAGAACTGCGGGATAAGGATTTGATTGTACCTGTAACAAATGATTTACTGTCAGTTTTAAAAGACCTCGAAGAAAAGGGTTTGAAAGGGATAACCCGAAAAATATACCTGGAAGCTAAGGTTCTTGAACTATTGGCACTTCAACTTGAAAATTATAAAAATGCAGAGTATAATGGTGCCTTATTAAAAAAAGACAAAAAGCTTAAAAAGCTTTATGAGATCAAACAAATTTTAAAAGAGAATTTATACCGGAGTTATTCAATAAAAGAATTATCCCGGGAAGTAGCTTTAAATGAAAATATTTTAAAAAGTGAATTTAAAAGAGTTTTTGGTTGTTCGATCAAGGAATATGAGATGAATGAAAAAATGGCAAGAGCAAAAGAGTTATTGTACAATTCTCAGTTTCCCATCTATCAGGTTGCAGAAGAAATAGGATATAAAAATGCCACACATTTTAGTGCGGCATTTAAAAAATATTTTGGTCAGACTCCTAAAAAATTCAGGAGTACTTTATAAAGAATTTATAGTTTTCCTGATAGCTACCAGGTTGGTCAGTAACTTCTCCAGGTAATCCAGGTGAAGCATGTTAGCACCATCACTTTTAGCATTGGCAGGGTCAAAATGTGTTTCTATAAAAAGTCCGTCAACACCAGTAACTATCCCTGCACGGGCTATGGTTTCTATCATATCGGGGCGACCACCGGTAACTCCACTGCTTTGATTAGGCTGTTGCAGAGAGTGGGTTACATCTAATACCACCGGGGCATATTGTTTCATAGTTGGGATCCCTCTAAAATCAACAATCATGTCCTGGTATCCAAACATGGTTCCCCTATCGGTAATCATAGCCTGCTCATTTCCTGAATCGTGTACTTTAGTCACCGCATGCTTCATACTTTCAGGACTCATAAACTGACCTTTTTTAAGATTAATGGTTTTTCCTGTTTCAGCAGCAGCCACTAACAGATCCGTCTGTCGTACTAAAAAAGCAGGAATTTGTAAAATATCAACATATTCGGCCGCTTTTTCAGCGTCATCAATTTCATGAATGTCTGTTATTGTGGGAACATGAAAGGTTTCAGAGACTTTTCGGAGTATTTTTAATGCTTTTTCATCGCCTATTCCCGTAAAAGAATCTATTCTGCTCCTGTTTGCCTTTTTAAAACTTCCTTTAAAAACGTATGGGATTTGAAGCTTATCAGCAATTGTTACTACTTTTTCGCCAATACGCAATGCCATATCTTCCCCTTCAATTGCACAGGGCCCCGCAAGAAGAAAAAAATTGTTTGCATCTATATGATTAAGTTGAGGTATATGCTCCAGTTTCATTATTTAAAATTTTATGAAGCAAAAATAATTAATTATTATGGTTTTTAAGGTGTATTGCAGTGTATGTTATCTGCTTTATTTTAAGCGGATTTATGATATGAATCTAAAAAAATAAACCTTACATTTGCGCCCTGAAAAAACAGGATTTTATGACATCCATTAAAAACATTGCAATTATTGCACACGTTGACCACGGTAAAACAACCTTGGTTGACAAAATTTTACATCACTGTGAACTGTTTAGGGATAATCAGGAAACAGGTGATCTTATTCTTGACAACAATGATCTCGAGCGGGAAAGAGGTATTACCATTCTTGCTAAAAATGTTTCTGTTACGTATAAAGACACTAAGATTAATATTATAGATACCCCGGGTCACGCCGATTTTGGAGGAGAAGTAGAACGGGTATTAAATATGGCTGATGGCGTTTTGCTGTTGGTTGATGCTTTTGAAGGTCCTATGCCGCAAACACGGTTTGTTCTTCAAAAAGCAATCCAGATGAAACTTAAACCAATAGTAGTAGTAAATAAGGTTGATAAAGAAAACTGTACCCCGGAAGAGGTGTACGAATCTGTATTTGACCTTATGTTCGAGTTAGGGGCAGAAGAATGGCAACTTGACTTTCCGGTAATTTACGGTTCTGCCAAAAATAACTGGATGTCTGATGATTGGAAAAATCCAACAACTACTATAGAACCGCTTTTGGATGCTGTGGTTGCTCATATACCTTCTCCTAAAATAGAAGAAGGAAATACACAGATGCTTATTACATCATTAGACTATTCTTCGTTTACGGGAAGGATTGCTATTGGTAGACTTCAGCGAGGTACTTTAAAAGCCGGAATGAATATTTCACTGGTAAAACGAGATGGCAGTATTACAAAATCTAAAATAAAAGAGCTCAATATCTTTGAAGGTATGGGCAGAAAAAAGGTAGATGAAGTTGAAGCCGGGGATATTTGTGCGATAGGAGGGTTAGAAGGTTTTGATATTGGTGATACAGTAGCCGATTTTGAAAATCCGGAAGCTTTACCAACTATTGCCATAGATGAACCTACTATGAGCATGTTATTTACCATTAATGATTCACCATTTTTTGGGAAAGATGGTAAGTTTGTCACTTCAAGACACATAAAAGAACGTTTGGAGAAGGAATTGGAGAAAAATCTAGCACTTCGTTTAGAACCCACCGGCAGTGCAGATAAGTTTATGGTATTCGGGCGAGGCGTATTGCACTTATCTGTGCTTATCGAAACTATGCGTAGAGAAGGGTATGAACTTCAAATAGGTCAGCCGCAGGTAATTATCAAAAAAATTGATGGTGTTAAGCACGAACCTGTTGAGGAACTAACTATAGACCTTCCTGAAGATGTATCCGGAAGAGCGGTAGAAATGGTTACCGTTCGTAAAGGTGAGATGCTGAGTATGGAACCGAAAGGTGAGCGTATGATCATTAAGTTTATTATTCCTTCAAGAGGAATTATCGGATTGCGGAATCAACTCTTAACCGCTACAGCAGGGGAGGCTATTATGAATCACCGTTTTCTTGAATTTCAACCTTACAAAGGAGAAATAGCAGGAAGGATAAACGGATCGTTAATCTCTATGGAAAAAGGAAAGGCAATACCTTATTCGCTTGATAAATTACAGGACAGAGGGAAATTCTTTATTTATCCCGGAGAAGAAATTTATACAGGACAGGTTATCGGAGAAAATTCCAGGGGAGATGATATGGTAGTAAACGTAACAAAAACTAAAAAACTATCCAACGTACGCTCATCTGGTGCTGATGATAAGGTTAAATTAGCTCCTCCAATTAAATTTTCATTAGAAGAAGCCCTTGAGTATATTCAAAAAGATGAATATGTTGAAGTAACACCAAAAACAATGCGTTTACGTAAGGTGTATTTAGATGAAAATGAACGTAAACGAATGGATAAACAATAAAAGGGTTAATCCTAATTTACATTAAGATCAGTTTAAATTCATATTCTATTTTATAATACAACGTTTTCGTAAAAATGGCTTAAATTAATTTAGGCCATTTTTTATTCTATGAAATTTATTTGCAACAATAATTGATTTTTTAATAAAAACGTGTATTTTTGAAGAAGAGCTAGCTCTTGGTTGCTGTTTTTTGATGCGCAATTTTTTTTATTTAATTTACGATAACGATTTCGTAAATTGGTATAGTATGGAAATCCTTTATACTATGACACACTAAAATAAAAAACTGTATGATATATAAAACCTGTCCCAAAGCAGGTTGTTGAATAAGTTTACTTTTAATTATTTATTCAGTTGTGTTGGGGGTTGGTAGATTCATCTATCAACCTCTTTTTTTATACGCTTTTCTGTACCACTTCAAACACCTTACTTCCATCGCATTTTAAAGTTTTTGAAGGATATTTTAATAAGAGGGCGTAGTCATGCGTTGCCATCAAAATAGTCCGTCCACTCTTATTTATTTCCTGGAGTACTTTCATCACTTCAACACTGGTTTGCGGATCCAGGTTACCGGTGGGCTCATCGGCTAAAATCAATTCCGGGTCGTTAAGTAAGGCCCTCGCTATCGCAACACGTTGCTGTTCACCACCGGATAATTCATGTGGAAACTTAAAACCTTTGGTTTTCATACCTACTTTATCCAATACATCATTTATTTTAGAAGCGATCTCCATTTTATCCTTCCAGCCTGTGGCTTTTAAAACAAATAGTAAATTATCATTGATACTCCGGTCCGGCAAGAGTTTAAAATCCTGGAAAACAATTCCAAGCTTTCTTCTTAAAAAGGGTATATCTTTTTCTTTAAGTAATTTTAAGTCATAATCAACAATTTTACCTTCTCCTTTGGTTAGAGGTAAATCCCCATAAAGGGTTTTCATAAAACTACTTTTGCCACTACCTGTTTTACCTATCAGGTACACAAATTCGCCTTTATTTATACTCAGGTTTACTTCACTTAATACCAGATTGTCTTGTTGATAAATAGCAACATCACTAAGTTCTAAAACCACTTCCTTCATATAAAAATGTTTTGTATGTGTAAAGGTAACAACTTAAAACATTAGTTTATAACGCTCAGTTTTAATTGAACCTCTTAAAATTCCATATTTAGTATAATTATAACAAAAATACTTCGTTATTAGTGTGTCTATTCATATATATTTGAAAGTTAAAATAAAAGTTAAATGAAATTTATCAATTATAGCGTTTTCATTACTGTATTAAGCTTTTTCTCCCAGGTAAACGCACAACAATCACAAATTTACACACATGATCAGAAGGAGTATCAGGACGCATTGGAACTGTATAATAATAAGCAGTACCAGGCAGCTCAATCCATGTTTAAAGAGGTGAAAGAAAGTACAAATGACAGCGAAATTAAAGCCAATAGTGATTATTACATAGCCAATGCGGCTATCCGGTTAAATCAGGGTAATGCAGACCGGTTAATGGAAGATTTTGTAAAAAACCACTCTACTTCAACAAAAAGGAATTCAGCAATGCTGGATGTGGGTAATTATTATTTTGAACAGGGAAAATACGCAAATGCAGCCAATTGGTATACCCGCACTGAAGATTTAAATATAGGTTATGCCGAAAGAGATAAAATTAACTTCCGAAAAGGATATTCATTATTTGTTACCAATAAGCACGAAAGTGCTAAACAGTATTTTGAAAGGATTCAAAACTCAAAAGAGTATGGGGCACAGGCAAAATATTATATCGGTTATATGGCCTATGAAGGAAATGATTATACAGAAGCAAGCCGGTATTTTGAAGAAATATCAGAAGATCAAACTGTAAACAAAAACCTTTCATATTATCAGGCGGATATGAATTTTAAGCAAGGCAATTTTCAGAAAGCCCTGGATGAAGCCTTAAGTCAACTGCCAAAAGCAGATGCCAAAGAAAAATCGGAGTTAAACAAAATTATAGGCGAAAGTTATTTTAACCTCGGAAAGTATGAGCAAGCAATTCCGTATTTACAAGAATATAAAGGAAAACAGGGGAAATGGAATAACACTGATTTTTACCAGTTAGGATATGCGTATTATAAAAAAGGAGATTTTGAAAGTGCTATAGGTCAATTCAATAAAATTATCGATGCAAATAATCCTGTTGCCCAAAATGCCTATTATCACCTGGCCGAATGTTACCTGGAAACCGGAAAAAAACAACAGGCTCTCAACGCTTTTAAAAATGCATCAGAAATGAGCTATAGCGAGGAAATTCAGAAAGATGCCTGGCTTAATTATGCAAAATTGAGTTATGATATAGGAAATGCATACCAAAACGTATCCGAAGTACTTATTAAATACCTTGAAAAATATCCGGGATCCGCTCATAAAAATGAAATCCAGGATTTACTTATTGATTCTTACATCACTACTAAAAATTACGAAGCAGCAATTCAGCTCTTAGAGAATAACAATAGTTACAGCAACAAAATTGCATACCAGAAAGTGACTTTTTATCGAGGGTTAGAATTGTTTAACCAGGAAAAATATACGGAGGCAAAAAGCTATTTTAACAAGTCATTGAACGAGGCCCAGGACGGGGTATTTGTAGCAAGGGCTACCTTCTGGAAAGCAGAAACCGATTACAATTTAGGTAAATATCAAGAAGCTGTTATAGGGTTTAAGGAATTTAAAGAAAGCGCATCTGCTTCCCGTACCGATGAGTATAAAAATGTAGATTACAACCTTGCATATACATATTTTAAACAAAAAGAGTACCCTCAGGCAGTAAATTTCTTTGAAAGTTATACAAAATCCGGTGTTAAAGATAATTACAGGCTGAGTGACAGTTATTTACGACTGGGTGACAGTTATTTTGTAACCAGCAAGTACTGGCCCGCCATTGAAGCTTATAACAAAGCAATTGAGTCTGAAGCTCCGGGTATTGATTACGCTTATTTTCAAAAGGCCATCAGTTATGGGTTTGTAGACAGAACAGAAAAGAAAATAGATGAACTCAATTCTTTTATTAACAAATTTGTTGCCTCGACCTATAGGGATGATGCCCTTTATGAGTTAGGAAACACCTATGTAAATAATAATAATACATCACAAGGGATTCAAACATATAAAAAATTGGTCTCTGAACATACCAACAGTTCATATGTTCCAAAAGGGATGTTGAGAGAGGGGTTGGTTTATTATAATGAAGGTAAAAATCAGGAAGCACTGTTAAAATTTAAAGAAGTGGTCAATGGATACCCCAATACTCAGGAAGCAATTCAGGCAGTTTCAACCTCCAAATTAATTTATATAGACGAAGGTAGGGTAAATGAGTATGCGACATGGGTAAGAGGTTTGGATTTTGTAGAAGTGACCGATGCCGAACTCGATAACGCAACTTTTGAAGGAGCCGAAAAGCAATTTATACAGGGAAATACCAACGAAGCCATCAGAAATCTACAGAATTACCTGTCTCAGTTTCCAAATGGAATGCATGCCATTAAGGCAAATTTTTACCTTGCACAGTCTTATTTTGACACAAACAGAAAAGAAGAGTCCGTACCTCATTACGAAGCGGTAATTTCAAAAGGAAGCAGTAATTATTCAGAACAATCCCTGTCAAGGTTAGGGCAAATTTACCTGGATAATGATGACCATTCTAAGGCAATAACCGTTTTAAAAAGATTGGAACAGGAAGCAGATTTCCCTCAAAACATCACTTTTGCACAATCAAACCTAATGAAAGCAAACTATGAACTTCAAAAGTATAGTGAAACCATAAATTATGCTGAAAAAGTATTAAAGAATGAGAAGATTGATGACAGGATAAAAAGTGATGCAAACGTTATGATTGCACGTTCCGCTGTACAAACTAATGACGAGACAAGAGCTAAAACTGCCTATGCTGAGGTACAAAAGACAGCAACGGGAGCTTTAGCAGCAGAAGCACTCTATTATAATGCATACTTTAAGAATAAAGAAGGAAATCATGAAGCTTCTAATGAAGTGATACAGGAGCTTGCTAAAAATTATTCCGGGCATAAAGAGTTCGGAGCAAGAGGGCTCGTTTTAATGGCAAAGAATTTTTATGCTTTAGATGATGCATTCCAGGCTACATACATTTTAGAGAGCGTAATAAGTAATTTTTCAGAGTATCCTGAGATTACAGATGAAGCCCAGGTAGAGTTAACAGAAATCAAAGCCGAAGAAGCAAAAAGAAACTCATCTGTAGTACCCAATGAAAATTAAAGTATCGGTATTGAACCAGCCGAACGGAATTTTATTTAAAAACATAAATTAAAAAATAATGCGTAAGCAATTTCAATATTTACTGGTTATTACAATCCTATCAGTAACCAACCTTTATTCACAGGAAGAAGAACAAAATAATATTGGCACCGAAGTAGTGAATGTTGTTAAACCATACTCGCCAACTGTTTCAGATGCTTATAAAGTAAAAGAAACACCCTCATTAAACGATTCTGTAACATCCACTAAAAAAGAAATAAATTACAGTATTTTTTCTGTACCTGTAGCATCAACGTTTATACCCGAAAAAGGTAAAGCGGCCGGGGTGCCCAAAACCAAAAGAGAGCAATTGTATAACAGCTATGTTTCGCTCGGGGGCGGAAATTATGGTAATGTGTTGTTGGATTTCTATACCAACAGGGAGCTAAGCAAAAATGAAACTTTAGATATCAATATTAATCACCATTCCTCACAAGGAGGTATTGAAGGGGTTCAATTGGATGACAAATTCTATAAAACCAAACTGGAAGCCGCTTACAATATAGAAGAACAATATATGAGTTGGGGAGTGAACGGAGGATTTGAACATCAAATCTATAGCTGGTATGGTATTCCCGAAGGTTTTGATGAGACCCTTATTCCCGATATTGACAGTAAACAAAGATATAACAATGCTTATTTAGGGGCAAACCTTGATGTTGATGATTACTTTTTTAAAGGTGGTGATATTTCTTTACGCAGGTTTTGGGACCGTTTCGATTCGGCAGAAATCCGGGCTTTGGCAGAACCTGAAATGAGGTTTCCTGTGGGGGATGAATTCATTAATGTTGATTTCAGGATGGATTATCTGAGCGGTACTTTTGAACGTAACTATATTTCTGATCAACAAATAAAATATCAAAATGCAATATTGGGAGGTTCACCCGGTTTTGTTATGCTTCGGGACGATTTTACCCTTCATTTGGGAGCATCTGTATATTATAAATTAGATATTGAAGATGGTGATGGTAACGGCGTTTTTATTTATCCCGATATTCAGGTTTCCTACCGTTTAGTTGATGATTATGCAATTTTGTATGCGGGGGTAGAGGGTGATTTAGTGCAAAATACGTATTATGATTTTCAACAGGATAACCAGTTTGTTTCTCCTACTCTTTTTATAGCACCTACAGATAAGCAATATGACGGTTTTGCGGGGGTTAAAGGAAGGTTCTTACCGAACGTAGGTTATAATTTAAGAGCCTCATATAAGTTGGAAAATGATAAACCTATGTTTCAGAATAATTTGATCCCTTTAGGATTTGATAATGAAGAAGGGTACCAGAATGGCAATTCCTTTGGAGTTGTCTATGATGATGTAAACACAGTTTCATTATTTGGGGAAGTAAATGTTGATATAAGCAATAGTTTTTCCTTAAGTGCTAATGCAGAACTATTTGATTATAGTATGGATAATGAAGAAGAAGCCTGGAATTTACCATCTATAAAAGCATCTTTAAATGCCGATTTTAATATAAACAACAAGTTTTATGCCGGGGCCAACCTGTTTTTTACGGGTGAACGAAGGGATTTAAATGGTTTCAATGATTTAAATAATGATCTTATAGAACCGGTTCAGGTTGTTACCCTGGACAGCTATTTTGATGCCAATGCACATATTGGCTACCATTTTACCGACCAGTTTTCGGCATTCATTAAGGCTAATAATATAGCGAACAATGAATATAACCGTTGGATTAATTACCCCGTTCAGGGGTTCCAGGTTTTAGGTGGCCTTACTTACAAGTTTGATTTTTAATGAAACTCCAATTTCAAGAGTGAAACGCATTGAAATTGGCTAGTTGAATTAATCCCGCCCCGGCGGGATCTTTTTATCATAAACTGAAAGTCCGGACTCCAATTTCAAGAGTGAAGCGAATTGAAATTGGTAATCGTTGATTTGTTTTCTACGCTCCCTTTTCCAATCAACTCGATACCGAACGAATTTTATTTCTGAACCAATCTTAGGTGGCCAAGTCCGAGCATACAAAATACCATTAAGACTCCTTTTCAATTAACAACAGGAGCATAATAGAATAACTCATACACCAATCCTCCCCCTTTGGGGGAGATAGAGGGGGCCTTAACGATTCCACGGTTAAACAATTAACCAACAACCTTATTAAAACAAAAAAACCCCCGAAATCAATCGGGGGGCATAGTAATAATTACCAAAAATATAATTAAACTCTATTTTGAGACTTTAATTGGTACTTTCACCCTTGCTTTATCCCATCCTAAAACCAAATTTGCTCCATCATCAACAGGATCAAAAGTAATTGAAAAGGCTTCTAATGATTCCTTATCAGTTGTAACAGGAGCTGTAACACGGGCTACATCGGCTGATTCCTTATAGCTGTAAGCACCCCATACATCAAGATCACTATTTAAAATAAGGGTCCATTCCTTCATTCCAGGAATAGTAAATAAGGTATAGGTGCCTGCTTTAACATCTTTACCTCCAAAATTTACATCCTGGAAAAATTTAATCTCGGTAGCCTCGTTAGCCCCTGTTCTCCAAATTTTATCAAAAGGTACCAGGCTTCCGAAAATCTCCCTGCCCTTTTTTAAAGGCCTGCCATATACAATCTTTACTATTGGAGGAGCATTTCTTTCTGTACGATAATAAGTAACATCATGTACACTTTTATCAATTTCACTGAATTTTTGAGCATTCGCATCAGTTGCAAAGGCAGATATAAATGCAATTGCAAGGAAAAGAATTGTTTGTTTCATTTGTCTAAATTTTTTAATTGTTTAAAGCTAATAAATGTAGTTCTTATAAAAATGTTAAAGTTTGATAGAAGTGCGTTAATTAACTTACAGATATAAAGACATTACTAAATCAATAACCTTATAACTTCAAATTTATAGTAAAAATTCATTTATAGATAATAAAATGTAATCAATATTGTGTTTTTACTTTGTAAATTAAAACATAAATACAATATTTGCCTCATAAATAGAAAGTACAAAATTAACATTAAATAAAATAATCAAATATGTGCGGAATAGTTTGTGCGTTTGACCTCAAAGAAAAAGCAGATGATTTAAGGCCTCAGTTACTTGAGATGTCTAAAAAAGTACGTCACCGCGGACCCGATTGGAGTGGGGTATATAGTAATGACAAAGCCATTTTAACTCATGAACGCCTTGCTATTGTAGATCCTGCTTCAGGAAAGCAACCGTTATACAGTGAAGACGGTAAGCTAATACTGGCTGCAAATGGCGAAATATATAATCACCGTGAACTCCGCAAGCAATTTGAAGGCAAATACAACTTCCAGACCCAATCTGATTGCGAAGTTATCTTAGCTCTTTATAAAGAGAAAGGAAGTGGTTTTCTTGATGAAATGAACGGTATTTTTGGCTTTGCCATTTACGATAGTGAAAAAGATGAGTATTTTATAGCCCGGGACCATATGGGTATTATACCTCTATACATAGGTTGGGACCAGAACGGAACATTTTATGTGGCTTCCGAGCTAAAAGCTCTTGAAGGTGTGTGTACAAAAATAGAATTATTTCCTCCGGGACACTACCTCTCCAGTAAAGATGGCAAATTTGTAAAATGGTATGTAAGAGAGTGGACGGATTATGAAACAGTAAAAGATAATACTACAAGTATTGACGAATTACGTAAAGCGTTGGAAGATGCAGTGCACAGGCAGCTAATGTCTGATGTTCCCTATGGAGTGCTACTATCAGGAGGTTTGGATTCATCAGTTACATCTGCCATAGCTAAAAAATATGCTCAGAAGCGTATTGAATCTGATGACACTACTGATGCATGGTGGCCACAACTACATTCATTTTCAGTAGGATTGGAAGGCTCGCCAGATTTAGCAGCCGCACGAAAAGTAGCCGATCATATCGGGACTATTCATCATGAAATAAAATTTACGATCCAGGAAGGATTAGATGCGATTAAAGACGTAATATACCAGCTCGAAACTTATGATATTACAACCATCAGGGCTTCGACCCCTATGTATTTAATGGCCAGGGTCATTAAATCAATGGGAATAAAAATGGTGCTTTCGGGTGAAGGGGCCGATGAGCTTTTCGGAGGATATTTATATTTTCACAAGGCACCAAATGCAAAGGAATTTCATGAAGAAACCGTTCGGAAATTAAGTAAATTACATATGTACGACTGTCTTCGGGCAAATAAATCGTTAGCAGCATGGGGTATAGAAGGCCGTGTTCCTTTTCTTGATAAAGAATTTATAGATGTGGCAATGCGAATCAATCCCCAGGATAAAATGATTACGCCGGAACGAATGGAAAAATGGGTTATCAGAAAGGCTTTTGAAGATTATATTCCCGAAAGTGTTGCATGGAGACAAAAAGAACAGTTCTCTGATGGGGTTGGGTATAGTTGGATTGATACTTTAAAAAAGATGGTGGGTGAAATCGTAACTGATGAACAAATGGCAAATGCCCATTTCAGGTTTCCTATACAGACACCACAAAACAAGGAGGAATTTTATTATCGTTCTATTTTCGAAGAACATTTTCCAAGCGATGCTGCTGCGTTAAGTGTTCCGCAGGAAGCTTCAGTAGCTTGCAGCACCAAAATTGCCTTAGAGTGGGACGAGGCATTTAAAAACATGAACGATCCATCGGGAAGGGCTATATCAAAAGTACACACTGATGCTTATGTGAAATAGTTTACAGTTAAAAAAAAGAAGTTGTCTAAAAAGGCGTATAAAAAGTATATATGAAGTTACATGTCAGGTTGAGCGCAGTCGAAACCTACGGCTAGTTCTCGACTGCGCTCGAACAGACAACTTTAATACCTTTTTAGACAACCTCTTTTTTTTATGACATAGTTATATCTTGTATAGGTACATAAAAACAAGGATCACCAATGCTGAAATAATCAAAGGGCCAATCAGGCCAATTAAAAGCCCTCCAAACTGAAAATCTTTTTGTTGTACTTTTCCGGTACTGTAAACAATTGCATTTGGTGGAGTGGATATTGGTAAAAATAATGCTGCAGAGGCCGATAAACCAATGACTAAAGGCAGTACTACCGGGTTTTGATAAGTTAAAATGATTCCAATAGGAATCAGGATCGTAGCAGTAGCAGTATTGCTCATGATATTGGAGAACACCATTGTTATAAAGGCAAAGAATAAAACCAGTATAAAAAAATTCAATTCGTAGTCCTGAATCCTTTCCACATAAAACTGAGCAAGCCCTGTCTCTTTAATTGCCATACCCAAGGCTAAACCACCGGCTACCAGCATGAGAGTGTCCCAGGGCAGCTTTCTTACATCATCGCCGGTTATAATACCAAACATGGTAAGAAGCGTAATGGGTATCATTGAAACTACCGATGCCGGTATATTATGCAGTTTTTCCGTTAGCCACAATAACAAAGTAATACCTAAAACTAAAAGAACAATCCCTTTGTATTGAATTTGGTGAGTGCTGGTAGTCTTTGTTTTTTTTAGATCTATATGGATATCAATATGGCTTTGAATATTTTTTTTAGCTAAAAAATACCAAAATATTAATACCAGAATAATTGATGAGGGGATGCCGACCATCATCCATTCCAGAAAGCTAATTCTTATTCCATAATGGTACAACGCTTCAACCGCTACTGCGTTAGGCGGTGAGCCTATTATAGTGCCCATTCCGCCAATGGATGCTGCTCCGGCAATGCCTATAAGAATAGCCCGGGAGAATGAAGGGTTTTCTTTGTTTTTGTTCAGAAAGGGTAAAACAGATGCAACCATCATAGCGGTAGTTGCAGTATTGGACATGAGCATTGAAAATATAGCTGTTGTAAGCATAAGGCCTAAAAGAATGCTCTTTGGAGATGTGCCAAATTTGGATATGGCGAGTTTAAAAACTATTTGGTCTAACGCTGCTTTCTTCATGGCTTCTGCAATAAAAAATCCACCCAGCATTAACCAAATTACACTGTTTGACCATGAGTTAACGTAGGGTTGGTAATAAGTACTGACATTTTCAGGATCTATTTTATAATAGTAGTTGTTCATTGCAAAAACCAGAAAGCCCAGGACCAATAACCCAACAGCAAAAGGGGGTATGGCTTCGGTAACCCACAAACCAACAGCAAAAAAAAGCAGAAAAAGAACATATAGTTGAGCTGTATTCAGTGCAGGTTCATATAATATATATGTAAGTGTAGCAGAAATGAGAATACTTAAAAGAAAGTAAATAACCTTAGTTTGAATATGTGCGGCCTTTTGGATGCGCGACATCACCCTTAATGCAAAAGTTCTGGAATCGCTCATTATACTTTTAATTTTATTACGCTGGGTTAAAGGTAAAAACAACATCTTAACAATAAGATGACAATCATCATATAATGCAAGAATATTTGAGTTTTTAAACTGGTTAAAATTGTTGTTAAATTGTTAATAACTTAGGAGGTTCGTTGTGCTTCAATACCCTTATTCTAAGCCGTTTTTCTTATATTTGTAGGATTTGAATTTACATGAAATTTAACCAATAAATTTATGAGCGATAAAGTGAATGATAAACATTATTCGGCAGACAGTATTCAAGCGCTGGAAGGCATGGAACATGTGCGGAAGCGCCCTTCTATGTATATTGGAGATGTTGGGGCACGTGGGCTGCACCATTTGGTATATGAAGTAGTAGATAACTCAATTGATGAAGCGATGGCCGGCCATTGCGATACCATCAGGGTGGTTATAAATGAAGACAACTCCGTAACTGTAGAAGATAATGGACGTGGAATTCCTGTTGATCTTCATAAAAAAGAAGGTATATCTGCGCTGGAAGTCGTAATGACTAAAATCGGGGCAGGAGGTAAGTTTGATAAAGACTCCTATAAGGTATCCGGGGGTTTACATGGTGTGGGAGTATCATGTGTAAATGCTCTATCCGAACATTTAAGGGCTACTGTCCATCTTAATGGTAAAATATGGGAGCAGGAATATGAAAAAGGAAAGGCACTTTATCCTGTAAAAGCAATTGGTGAAACCGATAAGAGGGGTACTATTGTTACATTTAGGCCCGATTCTACCATTTTTCAACAAGTTTTAGAATTTAGTTATGATACCCTGGCCTCACGTATGCGTGAACTGGCTTACCTTAACAAAGGAATTACCATTACACTTACAGATAGGCGCCGTACGGATGAAAAAGGGGAGTTTGAAAATGAAGTATTTCATTCCGAGGAAGGGTTAAAAGAATTTATAAAATTTCTTGATGGTAACCGGGAGCCACTTATTTCTGAGGTTATTTCAATGGAAGGTGAGAAGAATGACATCCCGGTTGAAGTAGCTATGATATACAATACTTCTTTTAATGAAAATTTGCATTCCTATGTAAATAATATCAATACCCATGAAGGAGGTACGCATTTATCAGGTTTCAGAAGAGGCTTAACCACTACCTTAAAGAAGTATGCAGATGCTTCGGGTATGCTCGATAAACTGAAATTTGAAATTGCTGGAGATGATTTTCGTGAAGGACTTACAGCTATTGTATCTGTAAAAGTTGCAGAACCCCAGTTTGAAGGCCAGACAAAAACCAAGCTGGGTAACAGGGAGGTTACTTCAGCAGTTTCGCAGGCAGTATCAGAAATGCTTGAAAATTACCTGGAAGAGCATCCTAATGATGCCAGAATTATCGTGCAAAAAGTAATATTGGCTGCGCAGGCACGTCATGCAGCCCGTAAAGCCCGGGAAATGGTGCAACGTAAAACTGTGATGAGTGGTGGTGGACTACCCGGTAAGCTATCCGATTGCTCTGAGCAGGACCCTGAAAAATGTGAAGTTTTTCTTGTTGAGGGAGATTCCGCAGGAGGGACCGCGAAACAAGGACGTGACAGAAATTTTCAAGCTATTTTACCACTTCGGGGTAAAATACTGAATGTTGAGAAAGCAATGCAACATAAAGTATTTGAAAATGAGGAAATAAGAAATATTTTTACAGCTCTGGGTGTTACTATTGGTACAGAAGATGACAGTAAAGCGCTCAACCTTGAAAAACTTCGATACCATAAAGTAGTAATTATGTGTGATGCCGACGTGGATGGCTCTCACATCGCTACACTTATCCTTACTTTTTTCTTTCGCTATATGAGAGAATTAATTGAAGGTGGTCATGTATATATTGCCACACCTCCGCTTTATATGGTTAAGAAAGGTAGTAAAAAGGTGTATGCATGGAGTGATAAAGAACGTGATAAAATTATGGAAGAACTTGGAGCAGGTGCCGGCATACAACGTTATAAAGGTCTTGGGGAAATGAATGCCGAACAACTTTGGGATACTACTATGAATCCCGAATTCAGAACTTTGCGACAAGTAACTATTGATAATGGATCTGAAGCAGATAGAATTTTTTCTATGCTCATGGGGGATGAAGTGCCGCCACGAAGAGAGTTCATAGAAAAAAATGCCATCTATGCAAATATAGATGTGTAAATATGTATTTGGTCAATATCTGAATGGTTTAGATTAAAAATATTAATAAAAAACCCGTTTCTTTAAGCGGGTTTTTTTATTTTTAATTATCCTCTCCTGATACATTCATCAGGAATGACATAACATGTCTTGCTAAAGGCGGGACTAAAAAATAAAGCTATTATGAAAAAAATATATCTCATTGTGTGCTTATTTTCAATAAGTAACGTCCTTTCTCAGGAAAATATTAATGATATTTTTGCAGCAGGAATAAATGATGCGCAGACTTTTACCGGAGATTATCTGGCTCCGGCTACCGAAGGAGCCATGTTTAGCATAAGCAACGGTTGGTTTAACAGTGCAGATGCCAAACCCCTATTAGGTTTTGAAATAGGAATTATTGGCAATATAACCTCAGTTAAAGATGAAAGAAAATCTTTTACCCTTAATGTAGCAGATTATGAAAACCTTGAGTTTGCCGATGGAAGCCCCAGCAAAGAAGTAGCAACTGCTTTAGGCGATATTGATGATGTTGATGTGATTATAGATGGTCCTGTAAGTGATGCCGAATTTACACTTCCTTCAGGATTCAATCCCAATGGCGTAAATTTTATCCCCACCGGATTTATACAAGCAAGTGTAGGTTTAATAAAAGGGACTGAGTTAAAGGTACGGTTCCTGCCAAAAGTTAAAACAGATGATGTAAAAGTTGGTTTTTACGGCTTTGGGGTTCAGCATGATTTCACAAAATGGTTGCCTGCTGATAAAGTGATTCCTGTGGCTATATCAGCGCTTATTGGCTATACGCATTTGGACGGCAGTTACGACTTTACTGATACCAGTATTATTGAGGGCGAAAACCAACGCATAGAGTCTAAAATGAATACCTGGGTTTTTCAGGCAATTGTTTCTACTAAATTACCTGTAATAAATTTTTATGGTAGCCTGGGTTATTTAACAGGTAAATCGGAAACTGATATTTTGGGTACTTATCGGGTACAGCAAGGGCCTATTGTAGGCACAGACATGGAGGAGGTTGTAGACCCTTTTTCTGTTACCAATAAAGCCTCAGGTGTTAGAACAACAATAGGAACCAAGCTTAAATTAGGTTTTTTCAGGTTGAATGCAGAGTACACACTGGCGAAATATAATAACTTTAATTTCGGAGTTAACTTCGGATTCAGATAAAATATTACGTTAATAATGAAAGAGGCTGTGTAAAAAGGTGTAAAACTGTCTGTTCGAGCGCCAGCCCGACAGAGTCATTCTGGCGGGCAGTCGAGAACTACAACCTTAAGTTTCCCCCGTCGGGGGCGCTCAACCTGACATATACTTCATTATACACTTTATATACACCTTTTTAGACAGGCTCTTTTTATGAAAAACATTAAGGCTCCTTACTTTATATCAAACATAATTAATGAGAACAAAAGCTGCTTTTTCTTGTTAATTCATTAACTTTGCAACCGTTAAACAAAACCAAAAATAAAACATATGAAAATATCAGTGGTTGGAGCAGGTGCAGTAGGTGCCAGCTGTGCAGAATATATAGCTATTAAAAATTTTGCTTCAGAGGTTGTTTTACTGGATATAAAAGAAGGTTATGCAGAAGGAAAAGCAATGGACCTTATGCAAACGGCTTCTTTAAATGGATTTGATACTAAAATTACAGGAGTAACAAACGATTATTCCAAAACTGCAGGAAGTGATGTTGTTATAATTACCAGTGGAATTCCCCGTAAGCCAGGAATGACCCGTGAAGAACTTATTGGAATCAATGCAGGAATTGTTAAATCAGTTGCTTCTAATCTCATTAAACACTCACCGGATACTATTATTATTGTAGTGAGTAACCCTATGGATACGATGACATACCTGGTGCATAAAAGCACAGGGTTATCAAAAAATAAAATAATTGGAATGGGAGGGGCTTTAGATAGTGCCCGTTTTAAATACAGGCTGGCAGAAGCTTTAGACGCACCTATTTCTGATGTAGATGGAATGGTGATCGGAGGACATAGTGATACTGGAATGATCCCACTAACACGTATGGCTACCAGAAACAGTGTTCCGGTTTCAGAATTTCTTTCCGACGATAGATTAGGACAGGTAGCCGAAGAAACAAAAGTGGGTGGTGCTACATTAACTAAGCTTTTAGGTACATCTGCATGGTACGCACCGGGTGCAGCAGTATCAGGAATGGTTCAGGCTATTGCATGCGATCAGAAAAAAATGTTTCCGTGTTCTGTATTAATGAATGGTGAATATGGCCTTACAGACATTTGCATAGGCGTACCAGTTATTTTAGGAAAAAATGGTATTGAAAAAATAGTTAAAATAGAATTGTCCGACAACGAAAAAGAAAAAATGAAAGAAAGCGCAGAGGCTGTTAGAAAAACCAATTCTTTATTAGAAGTATAGTATAGTTTAAGATATTTACAGAAAGAATTAAATCCTGTTTGGTACTAATGATCCGGCAGGATTTAATCTGTTGGTAAAACTAAAAAAATAATTGTCAGTTCATCCAGTAAATTATATATTTGCTCGTTTTAAAAATTCGAAATTTAAATTAAGATAAATAATGCAGAACAAGGGACTTATTAGATTGTTTGCTATTTTATTTGGTATTGTAAGTATTTACCAGTTGTCTTTTACTTTTGTTGCTAACAAGGTTGAAAAGGATGCGGCAAATTTTGCGATCAACAAAATTGCAGAAACAGAGGAAGATTATGTTGCACTAAGAAAAGAAGAAGAAGTACGGTATTTGGACTCTCTTGCTAACCAGGAAGTTTACAACCTGGGAATAGCCGGCTATACCTATAGTGAAGTTAAAGACAGAGAATTAAATAAAGGATTGGATTTAAAAGGTGGTATTAATGTAATACTCCAGATTTCTATCAAAGACATTCTTAAAGGACTGGCTGATGACTCCAAAGACCCGTTTTTTAATAAAGCGCTGGCAGAGGCAGATGAAGCTTCAAAAAACAGTGATGCGGATTATGTAGATTTATTTTTTGATGCTTTTGAAAAAGCGTCCGGAGGCACTACAAAATTATCATCCCCTGAAATTTTTTCTAATAAAGCATTAGGAGAAGAAATTAACTTTCAAATGTCTAATAATGAAGTAAAACCCATCATAAGAAGAAAAATCAATGAATCCATTGTGTCAGCTTTTGAGGTTTTGCGCGAGCGGGTAGACAGGTTTGGGGTTACGCAGCCTAATATACAACGTCTTGGTACTTCCGGCCGGATTTTAGTTGAACTTCCCGGAGCAAAAGATGTTGACCGTGTGAAAGAATTATTGCAAACTACAGCGCAACTTGAGTTTTGGGAAACATTTAAGTATCCCGAAGTTGCCAATTTTCTTTTTGAAGCCAATGAAGTCTTAAAAAATGTAGTTGAGGTAAAGACAGAAGAAGTTGTTAAAAAAGAACCTCTGTCAGAAATAGATTCCCTTTTATCAGATGCCGGGCAGGATTCTTTAGATTTAGCTACAGGGACTAACCCTTTATTTGATCTTATTGTTAGGGTAGGAGGACAGGGCTCCCCTATAATAGCAACTGTAGCTATAAAAGACACTGCAGAAGTAAATTCATATTTAAAACATCCTGAGGTAAAAAAAGTTTTACCTTCTAATTTACAGTTTGCACGGTTTGCATGGTCTAAACCCGGATCAAGTGCCGAAGTTGTAGACTTATATGCACTCAAGAGCAACAGAGGGAATATCCCTGCCATGAAAGGAGATGTAATTGTTGATGCCAGCAGAGCTTTTGATATGCAAAACAATCCTACTGTTTCAATGCAAATGAATGCTAAAGGGGCAAAAGAGTGGGAAGTATTAACAGGCAAAGCATTTACCGAGCAGGGCAATATCGCTATAGTACTCGATAATACAGTATATTCTGCTCCCGGAGTTTCCCGCGGGGCTATTACTGGTGGTAATTCTGAAATAACAGGAGATTTTACCCTTAATGAAGCAGAAGATCTTGCCAATGTTTTAAGAGCAGGTAAATTGCCGGCTTCGGCAAATATTGTTCAATCTGAAGTAGTGGGGCCGTCCTTAGGGCAGGAAGCTATAGATAGAGGATTTATATCATTCATATTAGCAATGTCATTGGTATTAATATATATGATTTTTTACTATGGAAAAGCCGGATTATTTACGGATATTGCCCTGGCATTCAATATATTATTAATTTTTGGCGTTCTCTCCGGATTAGGTGCTGTATTAACATTACCCGGTATTGCAGGTATTGTTCTAACCATAGGTATGGCCGTAGATGCCAATGTGCTTATTTTTGAACGTATAAAAGAAGAGCTGGCTAAAGGAAAGGGACAATCACAAGCGGTTTCAGATGGTTTTGGCAATGCACTTTCATCCATATTAGATGCTAATATTACAACAGGCTTAACTGCACTTATCTTGTTTGTTTTTGGAACAGGACCGGTAAAAGGTTTTGCTACTACTTTATTAATAGGACTTGTAACTTCTATGTTTACAGCCATATTTGTAACCAGGTTATTAATCGAATGGTATATTGGAAAGAAGAAAAGTTTGGATTTTTCAACGTCCATTACAAAAAACCTGTTTCAAAATATAAATATTGATTTTCTTGCGAAACGTAAAATATCATATACCGTATCAGGAATTCTTGTTTTGATCAGTTTAACATCATTGTTTACACTAGGTTTAAACCAGGGTGTAGATTTTGTCGGGGGCCGTTCTTACCAGATCCGTTTTGAACAACCTGTAAGCCCGTCGGAACTAGCACCTGATTTAAATGAGGCTTTTGGTAGTGCTGAGGTTAAAACATTTGGTAATGCAAACCAGATAAAAGTAACTACGAAGTATAAAGTAGATGTGGAAGGTACGGAGGTAGATAAAGAAATACAGGAAAAGCTCTATGCTTCATTACAGCAATATTTGCCAGACGGTACTTCTTATAATGATTTTGTAGCAGGGAATGAAAAAAATATAGGGATTTTAGAAGCTATAAAAGTTGGGCCTACCATTGCCGATGACATAAAGCGTAATGCAATATGGGCTGTTATAGGTTCAATGCTTGTCATGTTCTTGTATATTTTACTTCGTTTCCGAAGATGGCAATTTTCATTGGGTGCTGTAGCAGCCATTTTTCACGATATTTTAATAGTTTTAGGGGTATTTTCACTTACATATAAATTTATGCCTTTCAATATGGAAATAAACCAGGCCTTTATTGCAGCTATATTAACTGTAATTGGTTATTCTATTAATGATACGGTTGTTGTTTTTGACAGGATCAGGGAAATTGTTGCGGAAAGAGGATGGAAAGCAAAAGCAGGAGTGAATACCAACATGGCACTAAACAGTACCCTTAGCAGGACTTTAAATACCTCATTAACAACATTAGTGGTTTTACTCGCTATTTTTATTTTTGGAGGTGAATCTTTACAAGGTTTTATGTTTGGAATGATTATCGGAGTTATTGTGGGTACTTATTCATCCTTATTTATTGCAACCCCTGTAATGTATGATACAATAAAGAAAACAATTAAAGAAGAAGAAAAATAAGTAATAAAAAAGTTTTAATATATCAAAAAGAGCCACGTTTAGTGGCTCTTTTTAATTTTGTTCATTCCACTCTAAAGTCATTCTCCATAGAGAATTGCTGAACTTTTCCCTGAAAAATCCAAAAGACCTATTTCTTCCAGGCCCGATTCTTCGGGAATTATATGTTTTCTGTCTATTCTTGAATTTTTAAATTGATCAGCCAGCCAATCTACCGATCTTTTCGGGGCATAACTGTCTCTGGGAAAACTTAAAATCAGCATCGGTGCTTCTATTTTTCCAAAATAAATATCTTCAAAATCATAATGCCCCATCATATAATTTTTATGCTGTCCCCATTTTGCCCATTCAAGCACTACTTTTTTAGGAAGATTTTCAAAAAGGCCGAGTTTTTTCGAAGGGAAGTAGCCAAATATTGGTGTTAATAAAGGAATCATTCCATGCCAGAACAGCCACATTTTAGGTTTGTGAAGTCCATGAAAATGCCTCCAGAAGCCACCCTGAGAAGCAACGGTAATGATATTGTTGATATACTTATAATTAGAATTAAAACCCAGTACTTGTCCGCCTACACTATGAGTTAATAAAGTAATTTTATTTTGAGGAAATTCTTTTTTTGCATGCTCAACAATAGATGCCTGATCAACGCTTCCCCATTCACTTAACGTAATCGTATTTTTTTTAAGAGTATCAATTTTTGATCCCGATTTGCCAATTCCGTAGTAATCAAATGTATAAACTATATAGCCGGAGTTAGCAAAATATCTGGCAATTTTAAAGTAATATTTTTGCAGGACCCCGGTTGCAGATGATATAACAAGGGTTTTATTGTTGGTTTTTGAAGATGAGAACCTGGTAGCGGCAAGTGAATATCCTTTTTGATGTTTTAATGAATATTTCTTCTCTACCAATCATTTTGCCGGATTAATTATTTATTACATTATGAAAGAGCAATAAGATTTTAAACTAACTAATCATTAGCGAGGGTAAATGATATCTTATCACCAACTTCTAATCCCCATCGTTCTATGAGTCCGCCATTAATCTCCAGAACATATTTTGCAGGTGCATTGGATGGTAATGAAGTTTCATCGATAGGTTCGGCATTTTCTTTAAAGCTTACAATCTTATTTTCAGCATTTATAAAAAGTATATCCAGGGAGATATAAGTATTCTTCATATAAAATGATCTTGGCGATTCTTCTTCAAAGATAAAAAGCATACCCTGGTTTTCTTCCAACGAAGCCCGGTGCATAAGCCCGGTTTGCCTTTCGTATTCATCCGCTGCAACTTCTATGTCCAGTGAAATAGTATCAAGACTGTCTTTGTGGATCTGTAGCGTGCCTTCTTTTTTAAACTTTTGTTCCGTCTTTACAATGGTTTTATTTTCTTCTTTACAGGAAAATAAAAGAATCACAACAATAAAAGAAATGAGTGTTTTATTAAATGAATTCACTTAACTCTGTTTTTTTAATGATCTTATTACAAAATAAATACCGGCCAGGATAAACGGAATACTTAATGTTTGTCCCATATTAATAGCCATATCATCTTCAAATTCAACTTGATTTTCTTTAAAAAACTCCACAATAAACCGGACTGACCATAGTAAAATTAAAAAGAGCCCAAATAGAAACCCGCTATTATTCCTTTTCTCTGTCTTCCAATACACATACATTAAAATCAAGAAAACAAAAATATACCCAAATGATTCGTATAATTGAGCAGGATGCCTTGGAAAATTCTCGCCCAATTGTTGAAAAACAACTCCATAGTCTGTCTCTGTGGGTTTGCCTATAATTTCAGAATTCATAAAATTACCAATACGTACAAAAATGGCCCCCAGTGACACAGAAAGAACAACCCTGTCCAGTAACCATAGTATGGATTTTTCAGGCAGTACTTTTTTCTTATAAATAAACATAGCAATAATAACCCCTATGGCTGCTCCATGGCTTGCAAGCCCGGTAAAACCAGTAAATTTATAGCCTTTAATAAAGCCAAAAAGATTAGAATTTGGATCTTCTTTTATAGGAAGTAAAATTTCTGCCAGGTGGTTTTGAAAATAACTCCAATCATAAAATATTACATGTCCCAGTCTTGCGCCCAGTAAAATGGCAACAACGGCATATATAAATAATTTGTCGAGCTTTTCAAGGGAAAGGTTTTCTCTTATAAAAATTTGTTTCGTTACATACCATCCCAAAAGAAAAGCAATAACGAACATGAGGCTGTAATATCGTATCTGAAAAAAGCCAAGGTCAAAAAGAGTACCGTCAGGATTCCAGTTTATACTTAAAAATTGCATATTTTTTAATTACTGATTGGAAGGGTAAATATAGGGAAATGATTGCGAATACGCTTTTATAGTAAAAATAATTATTAAATGTACCCCGTTAAAAAGGTGTTAAGAATTACTTTAAGCTTAAGATATTATATTTCACGGCACAGGATCGTAACCACTGCCTCCCCAGGGATGGCAGCTAAAAATTCTTTTTGTAGATAACCACCCTCCTTTGAACAGGCCGTGTTTTTTTAAAGCTTGAATGGTATAGTGGGAACATGTGGGTGTATACCGGCAAGTTGCAGGGGTTAAAGGTGAAATAACTACCTGGTATATCCTGACAAGAAATATAAACGGGTATGACAATATTTTTAAAAAGGTTTTCATTTCAGAAGCTAATGTGTATATATTCTGTTGTGTAGCAGGTTTAATTCAATGAAAAAGTAGTGCCTTCTTTACCGTCTTTCAGCTGAATACCAATTTTTGCCAACTCATCCCTTATTTTATCTGATGTGGCAAAATCTTTATTTGCCCGTGCTTCAGACCTTAGGTTTATAAGTAATTCAACAGTACCGGAAAGTTTATCTGCATCATTTTTTTCATCGGCTTTATTTACTAATCCTAATACATCAAAAGCAAAAGCATTCATGGTCTCTTTTAATATTGAAATATCCGCTGCAGTGATTTTTTCTTTATCTTCTTTTATAATATTGATATGTTTAACAGCTTCAAAAAGGTTAGCTATTAAAACAGGACTGTTAAAATCGTCATTCATGGCGGCATAACAATCTTTTTTCCATGAATTTACGTCAAAATCAGATATGGAGGATGTAGGAAGTGAATCCAGCGCATTTATAGCATCCATGAGTCTGTTAAATCCCTTTTCTGAAGCCAGTAAAGCATCATTGCTAAAATCCAATACACTGCGATAATGAGCCTGTAGCATAAAAAAACGGGTTACCGAAGGTGAAAATGCTTTACTTAAAATGGTATTGTTGCCTGTAAATATTTCATTTGGTAAAATATTATTTCCGGTTGATTTTGCCATTTTTTTCCCGTTTAAGGTTAGCATATTGGCATGCATCCAGTAATTTACAGGGGTTTTGCCTGTAGCAGCTTCATTTTGGGCAATTTCACATTCATGGTGAGGAAATTTCAGGTCCATACCGCCTCCGTGAATATCAAATTGTTCTCCCAGGTATTTAGTGCTCATTGCAGTACATTCTAAATGCCAGCCGGGAAAACCATCGCTCCACGGCGAAGGCCATCTCATAATATGCTGTGGTTCTGCTTTTTTCCATAGCGCAAAATCCTGTGGATTTTTCTTCTCGGATTGTCCGGCAGTTTCACGGGTATTATGAATTAAGTCTTCTATATTCCTTCCACTAAGTTTTCCGTAGTGGTTGCTTTTGTTAAATTTAATAACATCAAAATAAACCGAGCCATTTACCTCGTAGGCAAAACCTTTGTCTAGTATCTCCTTGATAATTTCAATCTGTTCAATGATATGCCCCGTAGCCGTTGGTTCAATGCTGGGAGGTAGATTATTAAACTTATTTAAGGTATTATGAAAGTCCACGGTATACCGCTGAACAATTTCCATTGGCTCTATTTGTTCTAAACGGGCTTTCTTGGCAATCCTGTCTTCACCACTATCTGCATCATTTTCAAGATGGCCTGCATCAGTTATATTACGCACATACCTTACTTTGTATTCTAAATGTTTGAGATATCTGTAAATGAGGTCAAAAGATATGAAAGTCCGGCAATTTCCTAAATGTACATTGCTGTAAACTGTTGGCCCGCATACATACATGCCTATGTATCCCGCATCAATGGGTGTAAAGATTTCTTTTTTTCCGGTAAGTGAATTGTAAATGTTTATTTGGTTGGCCTGATATAACTGCATCTTTCTTTTAAAGAATTCTTAGATATTAAAGTCTGTTTCTATGTTTATATAATTTAGAAATTCATTTTTTACGGAAGATTCCTGGAACCTACCGCCAAATTCAGCAGTCACAGTACTGCTGTCTATATCCCTTATTCCGCGTGAATTTACACATAGATGTTTAGCATCGACCACACATGCAACATCTTTTGTGCCTAATACTTCCTGTAGTTCCTTTACAATCTGAATAGTCATTCTTTCCTGAACCTGTGGACGTTTCGCATAATAATCAACAATACGGTTCATTTTAGACAAACCAACCACATTTCCTTTAGATATATATGCAATATGAGCTTTTCCCACTATGGGAAGTAAATGATGTTCACATGTTGAATAAACAGTAATATTTTTTTCAACCAACATTTCCCCGTACTTATATTTATTTTCAAACGTAGAGGCATTTGGCTTTCTGCCGGGGTTGAGTCCGCCAAAAATTTCTTTAACAAACATTTTAGCTACTCTTTTAGGGGTTCCTTTCAGGCTATCATCAGTTAAATCCAAACCTAAGGTTTCCATAATCTCATAAACACTCGATTGAATTCTCTCTATTTTTTCATCATCAGAGAGTTCAAAAGCATCATCTCTCATTGGAGTGTCTGATGAAGAGGCAACATGCCCATCTCCAATTTCTTCTATATGATCATCAAACGTTTTGTCTATTTTCATCTTAAAAAGTGTAAGCGCAAAGATAAATAAATATTCATCAAACATGATTATTTAACAATAACTTAAGCGAGAAAGTATTTTAATGTGAAGAGGGCTGAATTCTTGCATAGAATTCAGCCCTTTTTATTATTAAAAGATCCTTAGAGATTAAAACTAACCGATAAGGTAACATTTGTGTTTTTACTATCAATAGCCGCAGTGTTTATTAAACCGGTTTCAAATAACTGATGGTTTATATCTCTTTGTGACTGACTGTAAGCGAGATCAATTTTAGTAGCACCAAAGCTATATCCGGCCCCCAGTGAAAAACCATTCAGATCTCCAATCATGTGCCCATTGTCGTATGGGCTTTCTTCATAACGATAGCCTCCTCTAAGGCTTAATTGTTTAATTCTATACTCGCCACCTATTTTAAATGTAGAAACAGCCTTTAAATTATTTTCTATGTATTGATTCTCAGCTGCAAAATCGGGGTCTGTTTTAGGCTTCAATATAGCATTCGACATGTCTTGATAGCCATAATCAAAACTCAAAAGGCCATATTGTTCAAAAACTAACGCAGCACTTGCTGTAAGTTTAGCCGGAATTTGAATTTTATAATCCGGATATATATTGACCAATGAAAAATCTATATAATCTATTTCACTATCGGCCAGGTTAGAATTTATGCTTTGGGAAAATTCATCGGTAAGCCTGTACCATGTTGGTGATTGATAACTGGCGCCAAGCCTCAGCAGTTCACTCACTTTGGCAATTCCTCCCAGTGAGAAAGAAAAACCATTACCATAAGTTCTAAGGTAATTATCAAATTGAACAAATTCAAGATCTGAACCGGGATTATATCCGCCTTCATCAAATTGTGTAAGTGTTTCTTTGTCAATTACACTAAAATTTAAGGAAGCCCCCATATATATGTTATCACCGTATTGAGAAGCCATGTTGGCTGTGAATTTGCTGTTTAGCCCGGTAGTGCTTACAAAATAACTTTGATTGACAGATGAAAAATCTGCGTTAGAAAAGTATTCGGTATTATTGTCATCGGTTTCATCAACAGGGTCAATGAC
Organism: uncultured Flavobacteriaceae bacterium; assembly: GCA_937901915.1. Classification (GTDB taxonomy): domain Bacteria; phylum Bacteroidota; class Bacteroidia; order Flavobacteriales; family Flavobacteriaceae; genus Abyssalbus. The sequence continues at coordinate 18,594 of CALGUD010000072.1, read as the reverse complement.
ACCTCCAAAATAACCTAAAAAAGCCTGTTGTGGGCCATATCCCAAATCTGAACCTATATTTAAGTATGCATCTTCAATATATTCACCCGATTGTATCAGTATAGGACCTAAAGCCTGACCCTGTGCATAATTAAGAAAATAATCCTCCACAGATACATTGCTGTTGCCAGAGGCAAAAAATATATTGTCAAAATTGTTTGCTATGTCATAATTAAAAGCAAAGGATAATTTTTTCCAATCACTGCTATCATTACTGTTATTTAAAACAAGTACAGCGCCAATCTGGTTTATATTTAAATCAGAACTATTTTCACTAAAGTTTGGCCCACCTCCATATCTTGCGTCATTACTTATATAGTGATTGTTTCCCGATATGGTTATATAGCTATTAAGAAAAACTGCCGAGGAAGCCGGATTATTATTTAAGGCAGACAAGTCTCCGCCCAATGCTCCAAAAGCTCCGCTCATTGCCTGATAACGGGCTGTTCCCTGTAAATTTTCTGTGCCTGCGCTCAAAACATCATTAATGGTTTGCGCGTTTATTCCTATAGTGACAAATAATGTTACTATTAAAATTGATATCTTTTTCACGTGTTAAAATTTAATAATTTAATCAATCAATTAAAATATTCAGAACTAACACCATATCTTTTCTTTGATGGGGTCGCTCATTATTTAAAATTAAATACAACTTTTTATAAGATTTAATAAAAGGAATAATATTACCTTCTGCCTCTACTGCCACCTGACGATCTTACACCCCCACCTGACGATCTGGTACTACCTGATGAGCTAGGTGTATAAGATCTTGAAGATGGTCTTGTGCTTTGAGTAGCATTACTGTTTGATCGCCTGCTGGTGCCACTATTGTAATTCCTGTTAGTACCTGAAGAATTTGAATTTATCCTTCTGCTATTGCTATAGGTCGAATTTGTGTTTCCACTATTTCTTCGGCTTGTATTATTGCTATTGTCATAGCTTCTTCTACTGTATGTGGAATTTGTGCTTCTCCTGTTATTAGTTGAATTTCTATTATAGGTAGAGTTGGTACTCCTTCTGTTATAGGTAGAATTTGAATTTCTTCTATAGGTGTTAGAATTTCTGGAGTATGCCCTGTTTGAGGAATTTGCAACAGCATTCCTGTAGTACCCTCTCCTGCTATTATTATAGTTGTAATATCGGCTATACCTGTTATTGTAATAATTATAAGGGCTATAATAATGATAAGGCCTGTACCAACCGCCATATCCGTAGTATCCGGCCCAACCCCAGTTGTTCCAGCCATAGCTTGGTCCCCAGAAAGGGTCATACCAACCGCCATATCCGTAGTATCCGGACCAACCCCAGTTGTTCCATCCCCATCCGTAGTTCCATCGGTTCCATCCCCATGAGTTATTATAAACATTCAGTACTACAGTGTCAGGATTATCACCCCAACCTGCATTGCCTCCGTTTGAATAATAATCATAATTATCGTAATTCTGTGCAATATCTACACTGTCGTTTATGGGAGTGCTGGAATATGAATCCACATCGGTAAATACTTCATCCTGTTCAAGAATCTGTTGAGCCTGATCGGAAGTTACCTTAAAATAATTTTGGTATAAATTTGGTGATGCTTCCTTTGTTGCTACAGTAGTTCTTTCTGTAGGGGTTTCAACTTCCTGTGAATAATTATTATCTCCATAGATTCCGTCATCGTAATATGAAGACGACTGATAAGAACCACATGAAGCAAGTATAACCACTAAAAAAGAACTTAGTGTTATATGAGTAAACTTTACGGAATTTATATATTTTTTCATCATTGCTTATTTTTATTGTTGAACATAACAAAAATAATTAGTTTTGCCAAACTATTTAGTTAATTAACTAAATCACAACATTTGTGCCAAACTACAGAAAATGAGCAAAAGTTTAACCAGGAGAGACGAAGATTATTCAAAATGGTATAATGAATTGGTGGTAAAAGCCGATTTAGCCGAAAACTCGGGTGTAAGAGGGTGTATGGTGATTAAACCGTATGGTTATGCTATATGGGAAAAGATGCAGGCTGAGTTAGACAGAATGTTTAAAGATACGGGCCATGAAAATGCTTATTTCCCGCTCTTTATTCCAAAATCATATCTAAGTAAAGAAGCTGCCCATGTTGAGGGGTTTGCTAAAGAATGTGCAGTAGTAACCCACTATAGATTGAAGAATGCTGAAGATGGAAGTGGAATTATTGTGGATCCGGATGCTAAACTGGAAGAGGAACTTATTGTTAGGCCTACTTCTGAAACCATCATATGGGATACCTACAGAAAATGGATACAGTCATACAGGGATTTACCAATATTGGTAAACCAATGGGCCAATGTAGTGCGATGGGAAATGCGTACACGTTTATTTTTGCGTACTACCGAGTTTTTATGGCAGGAGGGACATACGGCACATGCTACAAAAGCAGAAGCAATTGCGGAGGCAGAACAAATGATGAATGTGTATGCCGATTTTGCTGAAAACTTTATGGCCGTTCCTGTAATAAAAGGTGTAAAAACAGAGAGTGAACGTTTTGCCGGTGCAATTGAAACCTATTGCATCGAAGCGTTGATGCAGGACGGGAAAGCACTTCAGGCCGGAACCTCTCACTTTTTGGGACAAAACTTCGCTAAAGCTTTTGATGTTAAGTTTGTAAATAAAGAAGGAAAGCAGGATTTTGTATGGGCAACATCATGGGGTGTTTCTACCCGGTTAATGGGAGCGCTGGTAATGACCCATAGTGATGATAACGGTTTGGTGTTACCTCCTAAGTTAGCACCAATACAAGTAGTTATTGTGCCTATTTATAAGGGTGAGGAACAATTGAATGTTATATCCGACAGAGTGGCACCTTTAATAAAAGAATTAAAGACAAGAGGAATTTCTGTAAAATATGATGACAGGGATACTTATAAGCCGGGCTGGAAATTTAATGAGTATGAATTAAAAGGAGTTCCTGTACGGTTGGCTGTTGGACAACGCGATATAGAAAATGATACTTTTGAGGTTGCAAGACGGGATACTTTAGAAAAAGAAACAGTAGCAGGAAAAGAAGTTATTGCTAAGATTGAAAAACTCTTAGACGAGATCCAGTCTAATATTTATAAAAAGGCTTTGAATTTCAGGGAATCTCATATTACCAAAGTTGATTCTTTTGATGAATTTAAAGAATTACTTGAAACAAAAGGGGGTTTCTTTTCAGCTCATTGGGACGGTACCGCCGAAACCGAAGAGAAAGTAAAAGAATTAACAAAAGCTACAATTCGTTGTATACCTATTGATTTTAGTGAAGAAGTGGGCGTTTGTATGTATAGTGGTAAGCCATCCAAAGGAAGGGTTTTATTTGCAAAAGCATACTAATTAATAAGATTTGAAAAAAAATAAATCTAACTATTGCATCATATAAAAATAGTTGTATTTTTGCATCCGCATTTATGCAAACCTTTGGCCCGTTCGTCTAGGGGTTAGGACGCCAGGTTTTCATCCTGGTAACAGGGGTTCGATTCCCCTACGGGCTACAGGATTCAATACTAATTGAAAAATAAAAATTACGAATTTGGAATGTAGAAAATAAAATTCTGCTTCTATAACAAAAAAATGATAACAAATGGCAAATCATAAGTCGGCATTAAAGAGAATCAGAAGAAATGGGGCAGTGCGTTTAAGAAATAAATATCAGCATAAAACTGTACGTAATGCTATTAAGAAGTTGCGTGGTACAGAAGATAAAAAAGAAGCTGAAACTTTATTGCCAACAGTTATTTCTATGATTGACAAATTAGCTAAAAAGAATGTTATACATGCTAACAAAGCGGCTAATTTAAAATCAGGTTTAATGAAGAATATCGCTGCTTTATAATTATTTACAAAGCAAACACAGAGTATATATGCAAAAAAGCCACGTGAAAACGTGGCTTTTTTGCATAATGTTATTTTTTATTTACTTACTCTTGTTCCTATACTTTTCCCGTCAACAATGTCTATAATTACATTGGGTTGTTTTCCGTTTGCTATAAATGTAGGAATACCTTTTGCTGCTGTTTGTTTTGCAATTTTTAATTTAGAAGCCATACCTCCACGGCCTTCGGCTTCGCCTTTTTGATCTTCCTGAATATATTTTTCAACATCCTGGTCTACTTTTACATCCTTAATTACCCGCGTATGTTCATCTTCAGGATCTCCGGTAAATAAGCCGTCAGTATCAGTCAAAATAATGAATTTATCAGCTTTTATTAATTCTGCTATTAAACTGGCCAATTCGTCATTGTCAGAAAACATAGACTTAGTAACAGAAACAGCATCATCTTCATTGGCTATAGGGATTATGCCCTCAGAAAGTAAGCCTTCATAGCAATTAATCATATTTTCACGATGCATTCCGGGATTAAAATCATTTTTTGTGGCTAATACCTGGGCGCAGCTCATACCCAAGTCATGAAAAAAGTTATAATAAACACGCATAATACGTGGTTGTCCAATTGCTGAAAACACCTGGCGTCGTGTGGCTTTATCTTTAATATGGCTTTCGCCCAGCACTTCCTTACCTGCGCTTACGGATCCTGAAGAGACCAATACACAAATAATATTCCGTTCATAGAGTTCGGCTATTTGTTCTACTAACCTTCTCATTATAGGCCTTACTATTCTGTTATCTTTGTTGGTCATTACGTTGGTGCCAACTTTAATTACAATTCTTTGTTCGTGTTTTTGCATGAGGTTTTATTTTTCTTTACCTAATTCAACTGCTCTGTGATAAGCTGCAAATGCGGCTTCCTTAATGAGTTCCTTTACATTATTATTTTCCATTGAATCTAAAGCTGCACGGGTGGTCCCGCCTTTAGAAGCTACTCTGTCCATCCATTCTTTGGGTGTAATATCTGATTGACTGAAAATTTCTACGGCTCCTTCAAATGTCTGACTTACTAACATTCTTGACTCTTGATCTGAGAATCCCATTTTTGATGCTGCTTCCATCATACTCTCCATAAAATAGAATACATATGCAGGCCCACTTCCGGAAATTCCGGTTGAAGCATCAATATAGTTTTCATTTTCTACCAGTAATGATTTGCCGGTTGTATTTAAAAGTGTTTGTACATTTTTGAGTTCAGATTCTGAAACTTCGTTTGAAGAGGTATATGAGGTCATCCCTTTACCTACAAATGCAGGCAGGTTAGGCATTGCTCTTACAACTTTTTGTATTCCAAGACCTTCCTGCATAGTTTCGATAGTAACACCGGCCATTATTGAAATAATAATTTGCCCGGGATTTACCAGGGGTTTCATTTTTTTAAACAGTTCTGTACTGTGATAAGGCTTTACAGCAATGAAAACCAAGTTTGCTTTTGGCAAGCAATCTTCCATACGATCGGAAGCTTCGAAAGCTGAATTTTTTTTAAGCTCTTCAATTTTTTCAGCAGAACTGTCTAAAATCATTAATTTGTTATTTCCTAAAAGTTCTGACTTCGACATACCCTGGGCATAGGTAAAGCCCATATTTCCTCCTCCAATAACTAATACTCTCATTTGTTTTGTTTGGTTTATAATTTTGTTTTGCTAGACTGCAAATTTAACAAATACATAAGGAAAGAGGGCTTTTTATGATAGAGATTATCTTTTTAGCTGTTTTTACTATAGATTGTAGCTATTTAATGTGGACTCAATATTAATCGATTTAAAACAGAAAATTCTTATTCAATTATATCTATGGGGTTAAAATTCAGTCATTGGTTGCTTCGGCATGCTCAGGTATTTTATAAGGAGAAGAAGTATTTTGCATAAAAATACGTGTTTTTACAAAGCTGTCGGGATAATTTTTTTGAATATATTTAATTAAGTTTTCACGTACATATACCCGCAATGACCAAGCTTCAGAAGAATTTCTGGCACCCATAAGGGCCCGTATTTCAACATAATTTTCTTTAGAATCGGTAACCTGTATGTTATTTACTTTTTTATCCCACAATTCGTTATTTTCAAGTAGGCGTGTAAGTTCATCTCTTAAGGAATCAAAATCTATATTATAATCGGTATACAGAAATACAGTGCCGAGAATTTCTGAAGTTGTTTTGGTCCAGTTTTGGAATGGTTTTTCTATAAAATAGGTTGTAGGGAGAATGAGTCTTCGTTCATCCCATATGCGCACCACTACATAAGTAAGTGTTATTTCTTCTACACGCCCCCATTCGCCTTCAACAACTAAAACGTCATCCAGTCTTATGGGTTGGGAAATGGCTATTTGTAAACCGGCTAAAAGTGTCCCTAAAGCTTTTTGAGCAGCAAAACCAATAATTATACCTGCAATACCTGCAGAGGCAAAGATACTTACCCCTATTTCGCGAACAGCTTCAAATGTCATTAATGTAATGGCAGTGGCCACAACAATAATTATAAAAATGACAACTCTCTCTAAAATATTAAACTGTGTATAGATTTTTCGTGCACGGAGATTGTTTTTGCCTTCCATATCAAAATTCTCCAGATACTCACTTTTAACGATTTTTATGGTGGCTATTATACCCCACGTGATGCTAATAGCAAGTAAAACGGATGCAATTATTTGAAGAGTATATTCCAGTTGTTCCGGAACAAAATCTAAATAAGGTACACCATAACGTAAAAAGGTAGCTATTAAAAAAATAAAGATAGGGGTTGTGAATTTTTTAAGTCTTTTCATTTTATCGAGGTTTTAACCGATAAGTACGAAATAAATGAGTAAATAATTGAACTTATAAAACATAATAATTAACGCTGTTAATAATCAAAGAACAATTTAAGGCATGATGAGCTGTATTTAGTATTTATGTCAGTTCGATTTAGGTAACCATATCAATCCCAATAAATAATCTGTCTTTTTAAGCAGTATGGCATTTTTTTTAGCAAAAATTTAATAAGTTCTGAAGAAATCTAAGATTCATGATTATTTACAATAATAAAATATTGAGAAAATATAACTTATGAAAATATTGAGATTTTAATATAGTACTAATTACCAAAGTTTATATCGGGGTCACGTTCGTATTATAAAACTACCTCTAATAAAAATTTATTAGAGGTAGTTATGGTAATAAAGGATGTATTTATATGCTTGCAGTTCTAATGCCCTGAGAATGTAAATTATTCTATTATTGCGTGAAATTAATTAGTAGTAAAACCTTCTCGTATATAATCATTTACTGCGCCAGCTGTATATGATTCATTCCATGTTCCCAAAGGCCTGTCCCTGACAACTTCTAAAAAACCTTCCAAGCTTGCTTCACCTCCGAGAGTAGCATGGTAACTGGCCACATCCCTTTCAGGATCTTGCCAGCCCGGATTTTCTGTTTCTTCAATACCACTTCCGGTATACCAGTTATAAACGATATTGTTTTCGTAAGTTACCAATTCACTTTTTCCAATACTCACATTTGAACCATCATCTTTTCTATGCGCTACAATGTTATTTTTTACCTGAACGTCACCTTCACCTAATTCCTCTAAAGGTAACCCCCAAACAGCTGTAGTCCTTGGCCAATTGCTATCAGTGGTATTCATGAGTTTTCCATCTAAAATTACATTATTGGTAGCATAAGCAAATGAACCCGGAGGTAATGGATGGCCTTTGTATCCCATTTGGAGACCAATAGAATTGTTAACCAAAAGGTTGTTATCATAAATTCCCCCAGGGCGACCATGTACTCCATGACTTGAAGCTCTTGTTATTATGTTGTTTCTTAGCGTTATGTCTTCAGATAAGTTGCTGTATTGTATGTATATATTATGGTTATACATGTTGGCATCAGCACCCTCTACATCTTTGTTCCAGCCATTGTGGTCAAAAACATTTTCTTCAATAGTTAATTTTTTTACGCCACCTGAAGTATACAATCCCGAAGGTCTTGGATTATTAGTAGTAGAGGAGTTAGATGTGTAGGTGTCTAAAATCATATTTCTTCGAATTGTAACATTTTTATATACATGTCCGTCATAGTTCTGAACGACAATCTCTATAAAACGTAACCTACAATCTTCAATTAAAATATTATCACCGCCACCTACGAAACGCATATGATGTATACCAGTGGCGGCATCAAAATCAGGATCAGTAGGATCCATTTTGTAAGCTATTATAGAAAGTCCTACGAATGCTATGTTTGAACGTGCTCTACCACCATGATCTATAAAATTCTTGTTAACACGTATTAGAGGTCTTTCGGTGCCTTCACCATATGTAGAGACAAGCATGGGCTCAGTCATACTTCTACCGGAATAAAAACTGCCCAAATGTTCATCCGTCCATTGATCACCCCTCTTTAGCAATAAATGGTCAGGATACCCATCTCTTAATAAGCTCTTTCCTGTAGTTATTGTTTTAACAGGGGTTTCTTCACTTAGACCATCATTATCATCATTTCCTTGTGAATTACTTACATAAATGATAACCGAATCATCACTTGGTTCAAACACGGTCCAGTCATCGCGGGTTTCATAATCATCATCAGCATCGGCGTCGTTTTCCTCAGTATCATTTACGTTTGGTGTTACATTTGAGGGTTCGGTTGTTAAGGATGCTTCATCTTTTGAACATGCAGTTAAATAGAGACAAAAAAGACTTAATAAAATTACTTTTTTCATGGTTAAAATTTATGTTAATAGCTTATTTTTAGTAGGTATACTGTTTATAATTTTAAAATGAAATAGCCTGGATATATTTTTAATAGAAAACTTATTGTGTGAATCTAAGGAGCAAATGATTTGATTGTATAAAAAATCATTCGGGAATGGAGTATTTATAATATTTAAGGGTTTCGCTGGTTGGATTCTTGGTGTATTTTTAGGGAAAGCATTACTTATTATTAGATCCCCGGGATTTTCAGATTTTAATTCCCTCACTACCAAATAGATAGCTGAAAGAGTTAGAAAATTAATTTTCATTTTGGTCAGATTCGAGGTTATAAATATAATAAAAAAACCCTAACTTATGAAGCTAGAGGATTTTTAAATATATCTTATAGATGAATATTACTGATTCATGGTCAATAAAAACTCTTCGTTGTTTTTTGTTTGTTTAATACGGGATTCTATAAATTCCATTGCTTCAACAGGATTCATGTCGGCAAGATATTTACGCAAGATCCACATACGTTGTATGGTGTTTTCGTCAAGCAATATATCATCACGACGTGTAGAGGAAGAAATAAGGTCTATAGCAGGGAAAATTCTGCGGTTTGCAATACGTCTGTCTAATTGTAACTCCATATTACCGGTGCCTTTAAATTCTTCAAAAATTACCTCGTCCATTTTAGAGCCTGTTTCGGTAAGTGCTGTTGCGATGATGGTTAGAGAGCCACCATTTTCAATATTACGTGCTGCACCAAAGAAACGTTTTGGCTTATGAAGCGCATTCGCATCTACACCACCACTCAATACTTTTCCGGATGCAGGTTGTACGGTGTTATATGCCCTGGCCAAACGTGTAATTGAATCCAATAAGATAACAACATCATGTCCGCATTCTACTAAACGTTTTGCTTTTTCAAGTACAATATTTGCAACTTTTACATGCCTGTCTGCAGGTTCGTCAAAAGTTGACGCAATAACTTCTGCTCTTACACTACGTTGCATATCGGTAACCTCTTCGGGGCGTTCATCAATTAAAAGTATAATTTGATAAACCTCTGGGTGATTGGCCGCAATAGCATTGGCAACATCTTTTAAAAGCATCGTTTTACCCGTTTTAGGCTGTGACACTATCATACCACGTTGCCCTTTTCCAAGTGGTGAAAATATATCGACAATACGGGTTGAGATGGTGCTTTGTCTCTCTGCAAGTTTAAATTTTTCCTGAGGGAAAAGAGGGGTTAAGTGTTCAAATGATACCCGGTCTCTTACTACCTGAGGGTCTAAACCATTTATTAAAAATACTTTAATAAGCGGAAAATACTTTTCTCCTTCTTTAGGAGGTCGTACCGATCCTTTTACTGTATCACCAGTTTTTAAACCAAATAACCGGATTTGTGATTGAGAAACGTAAATGTCATCTGGAGATGAAAGGTAATTGTAGTCACTACTTCTCAAAAATCCATAACCATCCTGCATAATATCAAGAACGCCTTCACTTTCTACTATACCTTCAAATTCAAAGTCAGGATCCCGATAACGATTTTTCTTTTCTTTATCAAAGTTATCTTTATCCTTCACGTTATTATTCTGATTTTGATTTCTTTTTGGCTGGAATTGAGGTTTGGGATTGTATTCCTTACGTTCCTTATTTTCAGATTTTCTTTCCGGTTGTTCAGATCTGGAGCTTTTTTGCTCAGAACTTTGCTTGTCTGTATTTCCGGAAACGGCATCCTCATTACTATTGGAAACTACCTCTTCTTTATTAAAGGATTTGTCTTCTTTATTGAATGATGTATCTTCTCTGGAAGGGTTATCATCTTTAAAAGGAGACTCTTTTTTGTAAGGTTTGGTGTCTTTCCTTGAATGTGATTTTACACTCTCATTTGTTTTTTTCTGGATTCTTGACCTCTTGGATTTTTGAGGGCTTGAAGTTTTTTCAGCGGTCTCAGGAGTATCTGTGTTTTTGCTTACAGCATCGGGGCTTGCCGCTTGTACATCCAAAATTTGATAAACTAACTCATCTTTTTTGAGCGATTTGTATTTTTGGATCCCTGCAACTTTAGCAATCTCCTGTAGTTCGGCAAGTTTTTTTGCCTTTAGATTAGAAATGTCAAACATTTAAATGATAATAAAATTATGGTTTGAGGTATATAATTATAAAATTGGAGTATAAAACAAGCGCAGTCATGCTACTTGTAATGAAATTACACCGCAATAATACAAATTTATTTTTATAAACAAGTCTTTTTTGTAAAAAGAACTTCATATTTTTGCTAAACAAACAAAAAAAATGATTCAACGAATACAGACTTTATACCTGCTTTTAGTTGTTATTATTAATGGTGTTTTACCATTTTGGGTGTATTTATGGACAGGTGCAGATGGTGAGGCTGTTTATGCTCAAAATGAGATGTTATACTCTATGACTTTTATAATATCGGCAGCTTTGGCATTTATAACGATTCTTTTATATAAAAAAAGGAAAAAACAATTTGTTTTAAACAGGTTGAATATGATATTAAATCTTTTTTTACTAGGATTTTTCATTTATCGGTCGCTAATCTTATCCGGAGAAACGGAAGTTTCTGAGAAGGGTATTGGGGTGCTTCTACCAGCTATTTCTATCGTTTTTTTAGTGATGGCCAACAAGGCCATTAAAAGGGACGAAGATCTTGTAAAATCTGTTGATCGGTTACGATAAACCTAACATCTTAGTATTTATTAGTGCGTGAAGCCCGGGTGAAGATCCGGGCTTTTTAATGAGCCTATAATTTTAAGAGTGAAGCGAATTAAAATTATACAGGCGAATTAATCCCGCGAAACGCGGGATCTTTTTTTATTTAGCCAGAAGCCTATAAATTTAAGAGTGAAGCGAATTAAAATTAATTCTTAATTAATTAAACCCTCTTTTCCAATTCAATAATTTCCAGGTCTTTTATTTGATCACCATCAATAACAAAACGCAACATGGTCCTTACGGCATGGAAGCCATATTTGCCTACAGCTCCGGGATTCATATGAAGCAAATTCAATTTTTTATCCCACATTACTTTCAAAATATGGGAATGCCCGCAAATGAAAAGTTTAGGCGGATTTATTAAAAGTTCATCTTTTATTCTCCGGTCATATTTTCCGGGATAACCGCCTATATGCGTTATAAGGACATCTACTTTTTCGCATACAAACCGATTGTTTTCGGGAAATTCCAAACGTGCTTTTTCATTGTCAATATTGCCATAAACTGCACGTAATGGCTTGTAGGTTTTTATGGTGTCCGTAACTTTTAAATCGCCTATATCCCCCGCATGCCATACTTCATCGGCTTGGGCTATATATTTTAATATTTGATTATCTATATGTCCGTGAGTATCGGAAATAAGAAGGATTTTTTTCATTGAATGTAAAAGCTTTAATAAAAATAAATGAGGGATATTAAGTTGTTAAATACAATTATCTTTGTGAATTATTAACAAAAATAGCACTTTAGAGTGAGATATTTTTTAGAGTTTGCATATAACGGGAAATCATACCACGGTTGGCAAAATCAGCCAAATGCAATTTCGGTTCAGGAAGTTATAGAAAATGCATTGTCTATTTTATTAAGAAATAAAACTGAATTAGTAGGGGCAGGCAGAACCGACTCAGGAGTACATGCAAAACAGATGTTTGCTCATTTTGATGTGGATATTCCTTTAGACTTAGATGAACTTCTTTATAAGTTAAACTCTTTTTTACCTGCTGATATTTCAATATATAACATTCATGAAGTGAGCGACAATGCCCATGCACGGTTTGATGCGGTTTCCAGAACATATGAATATTGGATAACACAGTCTAAAAATCCGTTTCTAGGTGATTTTGCATATTGTTTAAAAACCCCGTTGGATATAAATAAAATGAATGCTGCTTCCAAAATATTGTTTGAATATGATGATTTTCAATGTTTTTCCAAATCCAGAACCGATGTAAAAACATACATTTGCCATATTATGGAGGCAGATTGGAGGTTAGATCATGAAAAGTTAATATTTACCATTAAAGCTGATAGGTTTTTACGCAATATGGTAAGGGCGATAGTAGGAACACTCTTAGAAGTAGGAACGGGTAAGTTTTCTAAAGAAGATGTTAAAAAAATAATAGAAAGTAAAAATAGAAGTAAAGCAGGCGTGTCAGTTCCGGCACATGGTTTATATTTGACGAAGGTTGAGTACCCGGTTTCAATTTTCAACAGGAATGAGTAAAGAAACAGTCAATGCTTTAGATTCTACTTTGTTTAAACGCCTTATGCGTTATACCAAAGCCTATAAACTTACTTTTTTTGGAGTAATTCTGTTTGCTATTCTTCTATCTCTTTTCTCGGTTGTACGGCCTTATCTACTTAAATTAACTGTAGACGATTATATACTTCACAAAGATTTAGACGGCCTTCTTGTATATGTTTTATTAATGGCAGGTGTTTTACTGTTTGAAGTAGTAAGCCAGTTGTTGTTTATTTATTATGCAAACTGGTTAGGCCAATCTGTAATTAAAGATATTCGCATCAAACTTTTTAAACATATGCTTGGCTTTAAGATGAAATATTTTGATAATTCATCTGTAGGGGTATTGGTAACCCGTGCCGTTTCTGATATAGAACGTATAGCAGAGATTTTTAGTAACGGGTTGTTCATGATCTTTAGCGACATATTAAAAATGCTGGTGGTAATGGGTGTAATGCTGGCATATAGCTGGAGGTTGTCTTTGATAGTATTTTGTGTTTTACCCTTAATTTTATATGCTACACGGCTTTTTCAACAGGCTATGAAAAAAGCGTTTACGGAGGTACGAGCTCAGGTGTCTAACCTGAACTCGTTTGTTCAAGAGCGTATAGTCGGGATGAAAATAGTTCAGCTCTTTGTAAAAGAAGACGAAGAGTATGAAAAATTTAAGGTAATCAATAAAAAGCATGAAAAAGCCTGGATAAAAACTGTGTGGTATAATTCCATCTTTTTCCCTATTGCGGAGTTAGTTTCATCTGTAACCATTGGGTTAATTGTTTGGTACGGTGGATTAAGGGTTATTCTTGAAAAAGACATGGAAATAGGGACCATTTTTATGTTTGTTCAATTGTCACAAATGCTTTTTGGCCCCTTAAGACAAATTGCGGATAAATTTAACACTTTGCAAATGGGCATGGTGGCAGCTAACAGGGTTTTTGATATTCTGGACACCAACAGTTCCATTGAAAATAACGGTACACAAATCGCCGAAAATTTTAAAGGGGATATTGAATTCAAAAACGTTCACTTTAGTTATGTTGATGACGAAGAAATACTTCATGGAATATCATTTAAAGTGGAGTCAGGTCAAACAGTTGCTATTGTCGGTGCCACCGGAGCTGGTAAATCGACCATTATAAATTTATTAAGCCGGTTTTATGACATTAAATCGGGTGAGATCATAATAGATGGTACAAACGTAACTGATTATACTTTAGAGTCGCTACGGGAGCAGATAGCGGTGGTATTACAGGACGTGTTTTTATTTGCAGATACTATTCTAAATAATATTATTTTAAAAGATACCACTATAACAGAAGAACAGGTTATTGAAGCAGCAAAAGAAATAGGTATTCATAAATTTATTAAAACTTTGCCCGGCGGGTACCATTATAATGTGAAGGAAAGAGGATTGATGCTTTCCAGCGGACAACGGCAATTGATCGCTTTTTTAAGAGCTTATGTAAGCAACCCGAGTATACTTGTACTTGATGAAGCTACTTCGTCTGTTGATTCTTATTCGGAAAAACTCATTCAAAAAGCAACGGACAGGATAACCGAAGGGAGAACTTCCATAGTGATTGCCCACAGATTGGCAACTATTAAGAAAGCCGATAAGATTATTGTGATGGATTCCGGACGAATTGTTGAATCGGGCACACATAAAGAATTGCTTCAAAAGGAAAACGGATACTACAGAAATTTATATGAGGTGCAATTCCTGGCCGAGGAAGAGATGATTTAATTGTGAGTCGTGAGATGTCAGATTTAAGGCAAGCTATATCTGCATGACTCTCTTTTAAGCCGAGTTTAAATGTTTAATCGTGTTCCCGAAGTCTCGGGAGGTGAATCGTTTAATTGGTAGTTGTTAAGTGATTGGGTTAATTAGGTTATCTGTTGTTTTTCAGTTATTAATCATCAAGGGACGTAAAATTAAAACTCCTAACTCTACACTCTGAACTCTTAACTCTTAACTTTATAAAGAAATCACCCCAAATCCTTCTTAATCATATTACCCATATCTTCAAAATCTTTGAAGTGTATAAATTCACCACTTTTAATATAAGAAATATGACCGGTTTCTTCACTGACTACAATTGCTATAGCATCTGTTTTTTCAGTGATTCCAACAGCGGCCCGGTGCCGTAATCCATAGCGTTGTGGAATACTTCTTTCATCGGAGATCGGCAGAATAACACGGGTAGCAACAATATAATTTCCTTGTATAATGGCTGCGCCGTCATGCAAAGGGCTGTTTTTATAAAAAATACTCTCTATGATAGGTTGGGTAATTTCAATATTCATTTTATCGCCCGTGTTTTTCACAAAATCCAATGAATTGTTTTTCTCAAAAACAATCAGGGCACCGGTTTTGGATTTCCCCATTTTTTTACAGGCACTTACCACGGCATCCACATCAACTTCAGAGTCTAAATCACCTTGTTGTAAGAATTTAAAATGTTTTATAAAGTTACGTTTACTGGCAAAATTTGTAGAGCCAATCATTAATAAAAACTTTCGTATCTCCTGGTGAAATACTACAATCAACCCAAATACACCAACACCAATAAATTTTCCGAATACATTACTTAAAAGTTCCATTTTTAGGATGGCCGTAAGCTGCCACACAAGGTATATTATAACGATACCAATAAAAATATTGACAGCTACAGTACCTCTAACCAGTTTATAGATATTATATAGCAAAAATGCCATCAAAAGAATATCTATAAGGTCTATTAAACTAAAGTCAATAAAATTTAATGAATCCAAAACTTAGGTTTTTATGTAAAAATAGAAAAATTAGGTAATAATTTTATCATTTATCAATGTTTGAGTTTTTAAGATTGCAATTGTGTTGATATTTTAATGCACTCTACAGCTTCTTTAACATCATGTACCCGTAAGATATTACCACCCTTCATGAGTGCAGCCGTATGCAGGCTGGTAGTGCCATTCAACGCCTCATCCGCAGAAACATTTAATAGTTTACCTATCATACTTTTTCTGCTTACCCCAATTAAAATAGGTCTTTCCAGCATTTTAAAAAGCTCTAGTTTTTTTATTATTTCATAATTGTGTTTTAATTTTTTTCCAAAGCCAAAACCCGGATCGATGATTAAATCATTTATTTTAAGATGTGAAGCTTCGGCAATTTTTTCAGAAAAATAAAATATCATTTCTTTTACAATATCCTCATAATCCGTATTATTTTGCATATTTTGAGGGGTGCCCCTCATATGCATTATTATATACGGAACTTGTAATTCGGCAACTGTTTTCATCATATCCGGATCCATATTTCCGGCAGAAATATCATTGACCATACAAGCACCTGCATCAACATTTATTTTGGCTACATTACTCCTAAAAGTATCAATGGACAGGTATGCCTCAGGGAACTTTCGTCTGATCAGTTCAACCATAGGAACACTCCTCTTTAACTCTTCATCCTCAGTAATATGTGTTGCGCCCGGGCGTGAGCTATA
This sequence comes from uncultured Flavobacteriaceae bacterium, assembly GCA_937901915.1. Classification (GTDB taxonomy): domain Bacteria; phylum Bacteroidota; class Bacteroidia; order Flavobacteriales; family Flavobacteriaceae; genus Abyssalbus. Next base: position 2,225 of record CALGUD010000072.1, on the reverse strand, counting down.
TGCACCTATATCAATAAAAGTAGCGCCTTCATTCAACATTTTTTCTACATGATTACATATGTCCTTTTCATTTTTATATCTGCCTCCATCATAAAATGAATCTGGTGTTATGTTGAGGATCCCCATTACTTGGGGAGAAGACAGGTCAATTAAATTTCCTTTACAGTTAATCGTCATTTATTTCTTATTTTCACCAGTTATGTGCGTGAAATAGCGGTTTTAAATTAAAATATGTTCAGAGAAAATTCAAAAATATGAGTGAATTAGCCGCTTAACTTTGAACATTAAAAAATTTTAAGCGAAATTTACGGAAAATTGATTCAAAACACATGCAAAATACATTGAAACAATACGATAAAGTTATAACTGTTTGTCGGGATTTGTTTGAAAAAAAAATGAAAGATTACGGAAGTGCATGGCGTATTTTAAGATTACCCTCGCTTACTGACCAGATTTTTATAAAGGCGCAACGTATTCGAAGCCTTCAGGAAAATAGCGAAAGAAAGGTAGATGAAGGAGAAGTTTCCGAGTTTATAGGTATCATTAATTATTCAGTCATGGCTTTAATTCAAATTGAAAAAGGAGTGGTTGAACAACCAGACCTATCCCTGGATGAAGCTGTAAAGTTATATGATGAGAAGGTTGCAGGAACCAAAGCATTAATGGAGGCCAAAAACCATGATTATAGTGAGGCGTGGCGGGATATGCGTGTGAGTTCTCTAACCGATCTTATTCTCCAAAAATTACTCAGGGTAAAACAAATTGAAAATAATAAAGGTAAAACACTGGTTAGTGAAGGGATTGATGCCAATTACCAGGATATGATAAACTATGCTGTTTTTGCTTTGATACATCTAAACGCGAAATAATAAAGTCATGAAAATATTAGTTACACTTTCACGGATTATTGTAGGGTTATTATTCATTATCAGCGGATTTATTAAACTCAATGATCCGGTTGGTTTCTCTTTTAAACTGGAAGAATATTTTAGTGCAGGGGTTTTAAATATGGAATTTTTAACTCCATACGCATTGACTATTGCACTTTTTGTTGTCATTTTTGAAGTATTACTGGGTGTAACACTTTTATTAGGTTATAGAGTTAAATTTACCGTATGGAGTTTACTGATCATGATCGTATTCTTTACTTTCTTAACGCTATTTTCTGCAATTACAGGTAAAGTTACAGATTGTGGCTGCTTTGGAGACGCATTGAAACTTACTCCATGGCAATCCTTTTTTAAAGATATTGTGCTGCTTGGCTTTATATTGATTTTATTCTATAAAAAGGAATATATCACTCCTCTTTTTTCTGAAAAAATCAGACTTATAGGATTTGCTGTTGCATTATTTCTTTGTGTCTTTTATGCCGTTCATGTGCTAAACCATTTACCCGTTATTGATTTTCGTGCATATAAAGTAGGAACCAATATCATAGAAGGAATGACGATTCCTGAAGATGCTCCTAAATCTATTTCTGAATATGCATGGAAATTCAAGATAGACGGAAAAGAGCAGGTCATAAAAACATTAGGTGATTACCCTGAGGTAGATGGTGAATTTATTGGTGTAGAAACCAAAGAGGTGCAAAAAGCATATGAGCCTCCTATTCATGATTTCGCCATGGAAAAAGATGGTTTTGATTATACCGAAGAAATTATGGAGTGGGATAATGTGGTTGTTGTTATTGCTAGAATTATCAACGAAGCCGATGAAGAAGGCATGAAAGAAATAAAGGTCATAACAGATGAAGCTCTTCAAAAAGGCTATAAAGTAATTGGTATGTCGGCATCAACTCCCGAAGAAATAGCACAATTTAAGCAACAATTTGGATTAAATTTTGATTTTTATACCACTGACCTCACTACATTAAAAACTATTGTACGGTCAAATCCGGGGATCTTGAAATTAAAAAATGGGACTATTATCCAAAAATTACATTATAATGATGCGGATGAATTGATACTCCATGACAAAGTTCGTTAATTGTTATTTGTTAATGGTTAATTGGAATGTGGCGCTTGGAGTTTTTTAGCCACTGATTCACAAATATTTATTAAATGGTTTTGTGGTTTTATATTTTGGAGTGAACAGATAACGTTTAATTTCGTAAATCGTAAATCGTAAATCGTAAATCGTAAATCGTAAATTGGAATTTGGTGCTTGGAATTTGGAATTTATGGTTTGGTGTTTGTAGTTAGGGCGCTGTTTAATTGTTTAATCGT
>CALGUD010000071.1 GCA_937901915.1 uncultured Flavobacteriaceae bacterium | reverse complement strand
GACGTTTTAATTGTTGATAATAATCCCAAGTTTAATATTTCATGATTACCTTACCCAACTTTCCATTAAATGACCGATGTATAAAATCCCCCACATAACTGTTACTATTAAACAAACTATCTATCATTATCTTATTATCAGACTCTGCAAGCGTTTTTATCCCATTATCAAGGTCTTCTGAAGTTCCTAAACAATTCCCTTCTAAAATTACGTTCCTGCTTAGCATTGTAGCCATCATACGAGTTATATTTTTATAAGATGTAGCTGAATCAACCTTTTCTGCTGATTGGTTTAAAACTCCACAGGTAATATACTTAGCGCCTATGTTAAGATAATCGACTAAATCACTAAAATAAAAATCTGAGAAAGGGTCAAATACTACATCGAAATATAAATTTTTATTTATTTCTTGGTCTTTATATTTGAATATTTCGGAGATAAACGGATAATGATTTTTTATTGCTTCTACATTCTTACCGGAGTAAGAAAGGCCATAAACATTACATTTTACATCTATATCTTTTAAAAAGTTTAATAAAAACAACGAAGTATTAGATGTAATTGAAGTAATAAGTATATTGTTTCCTTCTGAAATTTTGGCCTTTCTAATCATACTAAGTGCAGTTTGAGTACCTATACTCATTCCTGAAGCCACTTCAGTACTTATTTCTGAAGGTATTTTTTTTAACTTCCCCCAATGAAAAATTTCGAGTTCTTTACTAGCATGGTTTGTGGGAATTCCCGGAATAGTATTAAAGTTAGAAAATGGATATGAACAATCGGGGATGACTATATCTCCTACAGATAGAGACTTTACATTTTCTCCAATATTTTCTATAATCCCGCAAAAATCTGATCCTATAGGATAATAGCTGTCTTGGGTTAATTCTTTGAGCTCCATCCATGCTTTTTCGATAACTCCAAGATCTCTGTAGTTCAAAGAAAAACCTAGTTTTCTTACTAATACATAATCCTTATACGTACTATCCTTTCCATTAAACTCAACATCCGGCAGTTCAATTTGTGCCAGGGGTATTTTTAAGTCATTTATATGAAAGTCATATTTACTGTTTTCCTCAATCTTAGCTTGAAGAGAGGGACTTAATACTGCTAATGCCTTCATCTATACTTTATTTAAAATTTCTTTATTCTTTTTCTTTGATGTGTATAATTGCTTGCTGTAAAACTTGTACAAATAATCATATACGACCATTTCATGAATACGGTGCTTCGCCAGGAAAATTCTGTTACAAACCATATGTAGGTAGCTCAATGCAATGATTTGAAATGAGGTTGGAATTTTTTGATTTTCTGCAAGCTCCCTAAGTTCTATTGAAGGAGCCATATTATATACCGATCTTTCAGCTAAAATATCCCAAAGGGGGGTATATATATCATCTGAATATTCCTTACTTAAAAATGTTTCAATTGTTTTTTCATTTTTGGCATACATTTCATTTATCTGTTTATTTAATTTCCCGGATCGGTTAAACTCATCGCCAAAACTTGTTTTAGCAACTTTGAGCATTTCAACTTTTTCTTTAAGGGAAAATCCGAGATCATTTAGTAAAACATCCATAGATAATAATGCAAATTTCCACCGTACCTGCTCCCCTGCATCACCCTCAATCATATTGGCAAATTTTGAGGTGCATTCACTATCGTTGTAAAAAAGAGTTTCTGTAGGTTCAATTGCTTCATAGCCATATCGTTGTAATTCTCTTAGATAACTATCTGTTTGGGTTTTCCAGATAATTTGGGTCTCTTCAAAAGGTTTTATATACTCTGTAATAATATTAATACATTCTGTAAAATGTTGCTTATCATTTAAAAGTATTCGGAAGCGTAAGTGAAATCCATGATTATCATAATACCTTATAAAAAACCATTTTTCTATTAATTTTTTCTCTTTTAATTCGGTAACTATGGGGTTAATGGCTCTGTTTAATAATTCCTCGCCAGCTCTTTCACCACAGTAAAATTTATAATACAACCACTTTTCACCAGTAGAGAACGAGGCTGTTGTATGTGCTTTATCTTCTTTAGAATCATATGCATTTACATTCGCTTTATTTACTTCATTTTGGTATGCAGACACTATAAATTCATTACAATAAGTGTTAGTGGCTGTATCTTCTTCAAACAAAAATTCTTTAAGCTGAATAAATTTTTCTCCTTTTAGCATTACAAAGAGTACCTGACAGCTTAATTTATTATTAAAGTTTATCACCACTTCATTATCTCCCTGAGTAAATGATACCAGATCTGGAAGATTCCTTTCTTTTTGGAATGCTTTGATAATTTCGTCTGCTTTTGCTTCATTTTGTAAAGTAATCTTTTTTATCTCTTCTTCAGATATATTCCAGGTGGCCCTGGATAAAACAATATCATTATAGCTTAACCTTGGCAAAAAATCAAAATCATATTGAATAGATCCCCAGGAAAATGCCAATCCGGTATTTTCCTGATCTTGGAGGTCACATAAAAAATGGTATATAGGCAATGCATTTGCGCTGTAATTATGGGCATTTCCCAATCGTGGTATAATTTCTTTGTTTAGTCTTTTTGATTTTAAAACAACTTTTCCGTTTGTTACAGATATGAATAAATCATCTACATGTATTTGATGTTCCAGGTCTAAGGAAGAATTGCCTAAATAAGGTATTTCATATTTTCTTTGAAATCCTCTATATAATATATTGCCTGTCCTGGCCTGTGGCAGGTGTATTATTTCTGCAATTATTTTATCTTTATGCAATTCTTCTTCTTTTTCAGAAATTTCATTACATATGCTCATGATATCCTCATTTAAATGGGCAAACCGTCCTAATAATCCATTTGCGGAAGGCCCGGATGCTGTTTTAAGCATAATTTTTTCTTCTTCTTTTTCATTAAATATATTAAAGAACACAGAGAAACTATCCGGATAAATACTTTCGTTTTCATCGAATACATTAATTTCTTCATCCGTTAATAAAATACTTTTTTCGCCATTTCTATAAGCATACAGAAGTTTTTTTAGCAGAAAAGAAGCTTTAGAATCAATAGCTATATCACGTGTTTTAGAAAAATTTGGTGTAATAGAGAGATCGTCAACCAATGGTGTTTTAGCTCCAGATTGATTTCCGTAACCAATACCAATATCCGGGTCCATTACTTTTATTAGTTGTTGTTCATAGCCCTCATACCTTTCAGAAAATTTTTGTTTAAAAGATTCAAGATTTTTATTCTCATTTTTGGAATGTAACTTATTTAAGATAGTAACACCTGTTCTGAGTTTTTTGAGCATTTTATAACTTAATGTTCCGTTTTGGAAATTTCTGTATGTGTCTACCTGAAATAACTTTGTAATATCTACATCCTTAATTTCCTTCTCAAGCAGTTGGTGGATTTCAAGATATTTTTCCGGATCATTTACTATGTTTTTATCCAGGCTGCTGATTTTTGCTTTTAATTTTATAATCAGATCCTTCACTACTTTCGCTTCGTAAAAATCAAATCTGTCTTCAGTAAATTTGTTGATCAGCTTTTCAAAATAATCTTCACCAGTTAAGGTAAATTCTAATTCGCTTATTATAAATTGACTATCAATGAGTGTATTAATAAAATCCTGTGCATCTTTTTCACTAATATCGTCTGAAACTAAACTTATTGTCAGCTCATCCATTAAAACACCTTCAGCTGCTTGTTTAATAATCTTATCCAGATATATATTTATAGCTACTTCAGAAATTTTATGAAACCTTGCATTTTCTTTAAAATAATACTCTACATATCTAAATTTATCAAAAACAGTATATAAGGAGTTATTCGGGTAAAATTTTAATACCTTTCTAATAGCATTTTCTTTGGTAAGGATGGGGAGAAAGCTTCCTAAAAAATACATGTCGTATTTTGTAACCCTGCTTAATGATGCTTCCTTAAATTCTATAGAAGTATCTGAAGCCATTTCTAGTGCAGAAATAGTTGCAAATAAGCCAAAAGGTGTACATCTGTTGGTCATTCTGGAAGTATATTTATACAAAGAATTTTTCAGATATTGTAGTTCTTCATCCGTTTGAAAAGCTTCCCCTTTTTCCCATGAAACAAGTGCCTTATACACATTAGGTGAACCTATAAATAAAGCTTCCCTGTTTATTTTTTTAGAGAACAGCTCCTGAATCAGCTCCCATGTAATATCTGTGTGCTTAGACTCTAATGGTGTTCGTACAACTGCTTTGTTAATAAATGAATAATTTTTCATGATACGTTTTGTTTAATTGTTTTATGCTACCATATTATTCCACATCTGGTAGTAATAATCTTGTTTAGCTAGTAATTCGTTGTGTTTTCCCTGCTCCATAAGTTCTCCTTTTTTGAAAACCATAATAGTATCTGCCTTCATTATAGATTGGAGCCTGTGAGCTATAACTATAATCGTTTTTCCCTGTTTTGAAAGGTCTTCTATTAAATTTTTTATCACCATTTCAGATTCTGAGTCCAACGCCGAAGTGGCTTCGTCTAAAATAATCACTTCGGGGTCTTTGTATAATGCTCTTGCAAAAGCAATACGTTGCCTTTCCCCTCCCGAAAGATTAGCCCCAAATTCACCTAAGTAAGTGTCAAAACCATTTGGTAATGATTCAATGAATTCATAGGCGCCTACTTTTTTGGCAACCTCTATTATTTTTTCCATATCCGGAGTTGCATCACCTATGGCGATGTTTGCAGTAATGGATCCATCAAACAGCTCAACATTTTGTGGTACTGTAGTGACTATTTTATTGATACTGTCTTTAGAAATATACTTGAGATCGTAGTCTCCTATTAATATCTTTCCATCATTGGGACTATAAATATTTTGTATAAGAGATGCAATAGTACTTTTTCCACTTCCACTTTCCCCTACCATTGCCGTAAATTTGCCTTTTGGGATTTTTAAATTAAGATCTTTAAAAATGCTTCTGCCAATTTCATACGAAAACTCTAAATCTTTAAACACTATGTCTCCAAAATTCCCTTTGGTTATATTTATGTTTGTCTCAGTTTTTTCTGTATCCAGGTCCATTACACCAAATAACCTATCTGCTGCGATCATTGCATTTTGTATAGATTTATTAGTTCCTATTAATTGTGAAGCGGGACCTGTAAAATATCCTATTATGGTATAAAAAGAAAAAAGTTCACCGGGTGTAATCTGGCTATCAATTACATAACCGGTTCCTGTCCATAATAATATAACCGTAAATATCCTTGAGACAAAATCTGTAGATACCGTTGAAAAAATATTGTTTTTTCCCGAATCATAAATACTTCTTAATAAATCAATAAATTTTAGTTCTGTTTTACTTTTAGAAAATTCTTCGAGAGAAAGCCTCTTTACTGTTCCAATATTCTTAATGGATTCTACCAATTGGGCTTCGAGCATGGCATTTTTTTCCATTACTTTTCGCTCTACCTTTTTATTTAATCCATTTACAATAACATAAATGATGATATATACCGGAATAATTAATGAAACTATTAAGGCCAGTTTCCAATAGTAGGTAAACATAAAAATGAAGGAGAATATAACAATAAGTACATTGACAGAAATACTTAATGCTGTTTCATTAATAAGTAATCTTATTTTAACTGCATCACCAATACGGGACATAATTTCACCGATACGCATAGTATCAAAGAATTTTTGCGGCATAGTGAAAAGGTGTTTGTAATACCCCAGTATGAGCCTTGAATCAATTTGCTGACTTGTTTTGAGTATAAATGAATCCTTTAAAACCCCGAAAATTAGCTGAAGAACAAGGCAGGCAATTACAATTACGCTCATTAAATTAAGTAAACTTCTATTACCGCTTATCAATACATAATCGGTAATCTTCTCTACATAAATGGATATGGAAAATCCAAGTAAGGTATATAGTACTGCTCCTATTATTGCTTGAATTAATATATATTTATGTGGTTTTAATAAAAACATAATACGCTTGAAATTAGATATTTTTTCATTTTTCTCCTGAAAAATATTCTCGTCGGGTACTAAAATCAACATAAAACCTGTAAAAATCTCTTTAAACTCCTCCAGCGGCATTTTCTGAAGTTTCCCACTTGCAGGATCCATCACTTTTACATATTTATCCGTAACTTTATATATTACCATATAATGAGGAAACTCACGATCATCCATTTTTATTATTACATGAGCGATAGCAGGTAAGGGTATATTTTCTAATCCTTCAAACGAAACTTTTACACCTTTTGCCAGAAAATCTAATTTAACTGAGGCTTCCCTAAGACCCAGCAAGGTAGTTCCTTTTTGTGCAGTTCCTGCATACTGCCGAATCCTTGAAATGGGAAGGCTAAGATTATAATGTTCTGATATAGAGGCCAAACAGGCAGCTCCACAATCACTAAAGTCATGTTGTTTGATCTCTATTTTACTCATGTTTTCTGTTATATGGGTTAAACCAGTCTTCTATTTCATCGAATAATAATTGCATCATGCTTCTTTCCGTTAAGAAGAACCTGCTGGTAAGTGTCATTCCTTTTTTAAGCTTTCCTTCAGATCCGTTTCTTAGAAATAAGCTATTATTATCAATAGAACTTCTTATTTTATATACAGGTGTATCATTAATAAAAACAATATCCCTTCCTATTTCCTGTATTTTACCTGTAGCGAAGCCCCATTGGTTCGAGTTGTATGAATCAATCTGATATTTTGCTGTTTCCTTTTCTCTTAAGTACCCTATATCAGATGGACTTACATATGTTTCAATAATTAGATTTTTATCCGGTGATATTTCTGCAATCATATTTCCCGGAGAGAGGGTACTTCCTTTATTTATACCTTGAACATTAATTAATTCACCATCTATTGGAGCAATGAGAACATATGATGTCTCTTCTTCTTTAAGTTGGTTCTTTGTTGAGTTTAAATTATCTATTTCCTTATTATACTCTGTTAATTGTTTCTGCCAGGAAAGTTCTGTCTGTTGTATGATATTATTCCGGTCATTTTTAAGTTTATTCAATTCCAAAAGGGACTTTTCATACTCAGATTGTGCTATGATCCCCTTTTCATAAAGGTGTTCGGACCTGTTAAACACCTTTTGAGAATTCTTTACCACTACATCTATATTATATAACTCTTGTTTATATTTTAAATACTCTTTCTTAAAATGTTCGGTTTTAAGATTGCTTGATTTTCTTTGAAGCAGATTGTTTAAATCACTTATATAATTGATGTGTTCCTCTATTTGGCTATCATAAAGTCTTCCTTTTTCTTCAAGGATGTCATGATCTATAACTAAAAGTGTATCTCCTTCATTTACTTTTTTGTTTTCTTCAATGTAGAATTCTGTTACTCTGCCATTTATTGGTGCAAAAAGAGAAACTTTATTTTCCTTCGGCATTAATCATCCTAAAATTCCGGTATCTGCTTGTTGTATATAAATCAATATTTATATAAGGGAGCATTACAAATATTCCTGCCAAAGCCAGGAATATGGTCCAAAAAAGAATGTTAGTTTTTTTACTGTGTTTAGCGATATGATATTCTACGGTGTTTTTTAGAATATCTTCAGGAAAAATTTTGTTCTCATCCATAATCCAGTCATTTTGGGTTAATAAATAAAACCAGATACTTCAAAATAATAAGTAATCATATTAATGGGTTTTAGTCAAAGCAACATATAAATTGGAAGGTAGGCAAGCGAAGAAACCCTATTTTTATAAAAAACAGATGTTATATTTTTAAACTAAAATGCTGTATGTTAGATGTTTATATGATTTCCTGTTCGAAAATATGAAAAAGTCTCCAATAAAACCCCATGAAGCATTTTCATCTATAAAAAGTAAATTTTATTTGTAGAATTAAAAAATAATACTCCAAAAAAGAAGAAAATTAGACCCAGTCTACAGGAGTTTTTAAAACTTTTATTAACTCTTCTTCATTACTGTTTTTATCGGGCTGGTGATCATACACCCATTGTGCGTGTGGAGGCAAACTCATTAAAATACTTTCAATACGTCCATTTGTTTTTAATCCGAAGAGTGTGCCTTTATCATGAATTAAATTAAACTCAACATATCTTCCTCTACGGATTTCCTGCCAGTTTCTGTGTTCTTTAGTATAGGATACATTTTTTCTTTTTGTTACAATAGGGATGTATGATTTGAGAAAATTATCGCCAACATCCGTTACAAAATTGTACCAATCTTTCATACTTCTATCTTCAGAAACTTTACAATAATCAAAAAACAACCCACCAATACCTCGTGCCTCATCCCGGTGGGGTATAAAAAAGTACTCATCGCACTTCTTTTTGAAATCAGGATAAAAATCGGGGTGATACTTATCACAGACATCTTTACAAACCTGATGAAAATGTTTGGCATCTTCTTTAAATAAATAATAAGGAGTTAGATCTTGTCCGCCTCCAAACCAATTATCAATAACGTTCTTTTTTTTATCATACATCTCAAAATAACGCCAGTTGGCGTGTACGGTTGGTACAAATGGGTTTTTTGGATGAATAACTAAACTTAATCCGCATGCAAAAAAATCAACTTCCCCTACATTAAAATATTGTTGCATAGCTTTAGGAAGTTGACCATGAACAGCCGAAATATTAACTCCGCCTTTCTCAAATACATTTCCGTTTTCAATTACGCGTGTCCTTCCTCCTCCACCTTCAGCACGCTCCCATACATCTTCACGGAATTTTGCAGTGCCATCTATTTTCTCCAATTCGGAAGTAATAATGTCCTGTAGTTCTTGTATATAAGTATAAAATTGTTCTTTCATATTCTATAAGTTCCGATAAGATTTACTTACCTGCAAGGCCTTGATCTTAAACTCCAATTCGGTATTTTCTATACCTACAAGGTTTTGGAAACCTTGCAGGTAAGTTTTACTAAATTCTTTTTTATTAGACCTACAAGGTTGTAATCTTAAAGTCCAATTCGCTATTATTAATACCTACAAGGTCTGGGAGGCCTTTCAGGTAAGTTTTACTAAACTCTTTTTTATAGACCTACAAGGTTTTGGAAACCTTGCAGGTAAGTTGTTACTCTAAAGTATATTTTTTAGTTAGGATATTTCCCTTTTGGTTATGTACAAATATAAAATTATCTATATCTCCAAAAAGTTCTATTACTTCATCTTTATTTAAAAATGTATTGTCGTCATCAGATGTAAGAGCTCCATAAGAACTGTGATTATAATCACTAAAATTCTCAACAAAACGATGATATTGTGGATTCAGATGAATATAAACTACAAGAGCTTTTAAGTAATCTTCACTATTAACTCTAATTCTTTTAAAATGCTTTTCAAATAAACTCCCTGTCCTGTTTGTAGCTTTATTAAATGCCTTTGCGTAGGCATTAAAAAGATTTGAGAAGCTTTGGGTTATTCTTTCTTCATCCTCAATACGAAGTAAAATGTGATAATGGTTTTTCATTAAACAGTAGGCATATATTGAGACTTTGTCCACAAGGTATTTCTCTATCAAATCAAGAAAATAAGTATAGTTTTTCTCTTCTTTAAAAATATTATCTCCGTTGTTACCACGATTGTAAATATGATAAAAACAATCTCTATTTAAAGTTTCCAGTTTCATTTAATAGTTTTAAATATCTCTATCCAAAAATGCCATCGGTATTATCTAAACCTACAAGGTTTTTGAAACCTTGTAGATAAGTAGTTTATTAATTCCGTTATATCCATACCTACAAGGTTTTGGAGACCTTGCAGGTAGGTAGGTGGACTAAATCATTTTCACAATTCTTTATTTCTTCTACAGCTGTTACTTTTTTACTTTTTAAAGCCTTTTCCTTTAGTACATCTATTATATCTTTATAGTAAATCTTTTTTTTATTTAAATATAGTTCCTCAAAGAGTTTTCTTCCTATTTTATTATTATGCAAATCCATCATTTTTTCCAGGGGTTTATTAGGAGAAAAATGCTCGTGCCAATCGGTTATTTTTTTAGACCATAAAACAGCTTTCGAAAGATTCTTGTTCCATTTTATTGTTTCCTTAATAAGTAAAGCATTCCATAAAGCATGCCTGAAAGCATTTGCCTCGTTATTTAAATGATGTAGTTCCGGATATAACTTATCGGATACCCTATAACAAATTACAGTTGCTTTGATAGTAGGGAAAAGCATTAATGGATGATAGAAAAATATTTTTATTAAACTCAGTAACTGTTTAAAATCTAATGTTTTTATGATAGAAATAAATCCCATCAGGAATTATACTCTTTTACGGCTTCTATAAAAGCTTTTGCATGATCTACAGGGATATTGGGTAAAATACCATGCCCCAGGTTTACTATATATTTGTCCTTTCCAAACTCATCAATCATTTGATGAACCATTTTTTTAATAACCGGAATTGGCGATAACAGCCTTGAAGGGTCAAAATTACCTTGCAAGGTAATGTTGCCCCCGCTCAAGTATCTTGCATTTCGTGCAGAGCATGTCCAGTCTACTCCTAGAGCCGATGCTTTGCTTTGTGCCATTTCCTGGAGTGCAAACCAACACCCTTTTCCAAAAACAATAACTTCTGTTTCAGGAGCCAATGCTTCAACAATCTGATTCATATATTTCCATGAAAATTCCTGGTAATCCGTTGGAGACAGCATTCCTCCCCATGAATCAAAAATTTGCACTGCATTAACACCGCTTTTTACTTTCTCTTTTAAATAAAGAATGGTTGTGTCTGTAATTTTTTGGAGTAATGCATGTGCTGCTTCAGGTTGAGAAAAACAAAATCCTTTGGCAAGATCGAAGCTTTTGGAACCCTGTCCTTGTACTGCATAACAAAGAATTGTCCATGGTGAACCTGCAAATCCAATAAGCGGCACCTCATCGTTGAGCATCTTCTTTGTAAGTTTTATCGCCTCCATTACATATCCCAGTTCTTCATGAATGTCAGGAACAATTACCTGTTCCACATCTTTTGCTGAACGAATGGGATTGGGCAGCCAGGGGCCAAGTCCTTCTTTCATTTCCACTTCAATATTCATAGCCTGTGGAATAACCAGAATATCAGAAAAAAGAATAGCAGCGTCCGGTTTTACAATCCGGATGGGCTGCACAGTGATTTCTGCGGCTAATTCCGGAGTGCGACAACGGGTAAAAAAGTCATATTTTTCACGTAGTGCGATGAATTCAGGCAGATAACGCCCGGCCTGGCGCATCATCCAAACAGGGGGCCTTTTTACTGTTTCTCCTTTAAGGGCTTTTAAAAATAAATCGTTTTTTATCATAATATTATCCTGAATTCATTCGAGGTACATTTGTAAAACTATGAATAGTACTTTATAACCTGAACAATTACATTTTCAATACTGGCTTTGTTAGCAGTAATAATGTTATTGGTATATTTTTTAGCTTCAGCCTGTGTTGTTTTACCAATACAGAAAGCAGTCATGTTTTCAAATTCATTTCTCAGCACAAAGCTTTGTACGGCACTGGGGCTAAAAAACATGACTCCATCAAAATTTCCTTCTATTTGTTTGGAGTTTAATTCGGTTTTGTAAACTTCTATTTCTTGCAATTTGATATTGTATTTCTTCAAAAATTCAGGTAATTCTTCCCGTCTTTTATCACCACAAAAAAAGATGAAATCTTTATCGGCATGATTCTTAATGATCTTCTCAGCCAATGCTTTAGCCTGATAAGCCTTTTCCAATACAGTAAGACCGTTTTTTTTTAACAGGGTTTCTGTTTTATCACCCACACAAAAACAGTTGTCAATCTCTATATTTTTTTTTAAAACTGCTTTTACTGCGTTTTTACTTGTAAATACGGCACTTTTAATATGGGGTGGAGAATTAAATTCTATGGGCTCTGGCTTTATAAAATCGGTCTCAACAAATGAAATGTCGGCATTAAGTAATAATTCCTTTTGAGAATCTTCTAATTTTTTTGTTGAAAGAATTCTGGCGATACTCATTTCATTTCTTCTTTAATTTGCTTCATTAACTCTTCTCCTCCGTTTTCAATAACTTTCTTTGCGCATAAAATTCCGAAATCTTTATAATTTTGAACGGGGACAGAGGTTTCTACTTCAATTTTCACTTTTCCATCCAAGGACAATAAAGCACCTTTAAAATAAATTTTTTCATCCAGAATTTTTGCCAAAGCACCTATGGGTGCTGAACACCCACCCTCCAGTTCTTTTAAGAAATCGCGTTCCACTTTGGTGCAAATTTCAGTATTTTTATGGTTAAGGTTTGATATTGCTTTTAGTGAAAAATCATCCTCCGCCATTGCCACAACTACCATTGCACCCTGGGCAGGAGCGGGTACCATCCAATCTAATACAATATGGTTTTCAGGTTTCAGGTTAATACGCTCTAACCCTGCACGGGCAAAAATGGCACCATTCCAGTTATTATCTGCGAGTTTTTGTAAGCGGGTATTTACATTGCCTCTGAGGTCAACCACTCTATGAGAAGGGTATTTATTAAGCCATTGTGCTTTTCGCCTTAAGCTTCCGGTAGCAATTATTCCGGTAGTATCTAAAAATTCAAGCCCTTTATGTATTAAAATATCTTCAACATTTGCCCTTTCCAGAACGGCTGCCTGTACTATATTTTTTGGTAGCGTAGTTGGCACATCCTTCATGCTATGAACAGCAATATCAATGGTTCCGTTATGCATGGCAATATCCAGCGTTTTTGTGAAGATGCCTGTTATTCCCAATTCGTAAAGGGGTTTATCTAGCACCAGATCACCGGTAGATTTAACGGGCACTAATTTTGTTTTATAACCTAACTTTTCTAGTTTTGTTTTTACTGTATTAGCCTGCCAAAGTGCAAGTTCACTATCCCGGGTCCCTATTTTTATTTCTCTATCCATTCTTGGCTTCGAGCTGAAACACTTTTTTTATAAGTTCAATACTTTCATCGGAAGTATTAGAGTTTTCTTTAAGATGATTAGCAAATTGAGTAGTTATTTTTTGAATGATCCTATCACTGATTATTTCAGCTTGCTCATTATTAAACCCTTCTATCTTTTTCCGTTGGAAATTAATCTCTGCATCCTTTAAAGTTTTTAATTTTTTCTTGAGTGCTTTAATTGTAGGGGCAAATTTTCGGGTTTCCAACCAGTTTACAAATTCGTTTTTTACTTCTGAGATAATAATTTCGGCCTGAGGGATAAATTCCTTTCTCCTTTCAAGGTTTTCATCAGTTATTTGAGAAAGATGATCCAAATGAATTAAAGTAACGTTTTCGAGTTCAGAAACGTTGTCGGAAACATTTTTAGGAATGGATAAATCGAATATAAGTAAAGGTTTTTTGGTATGGATTAAATCTTTAGTAATAGTAGCGTGTTGAGCACCTGTTGCCACAATAAGAATATCGGTTTGTAAAATCTCTGTTTGTAAATCGCAATAATCTTTTACCAGCAAATTAAACTTACCTGCTATTTTTTCTGCCTTGTCCTTAGTGCGGTTAATAAGGGTAATATGACTGTTATTGGTATGTTTTACTAAATTTTCACAAGTATTTCTTCCTATTTTTCCGGTACCGAATAATAATATGTTTTTGTCGGCAACATTTGCTATATTTTTTAAAATATATTGTACAGAAGCAAAGGATACTGAAGTAGCGCCTGATGATAGATTGGTCTCATTTTTAATACGTTTGCTTGCCTGAATAACAGAGTTTACAAGACGTTCTAAAAAAGGGTTTACAAGATCAAACTTCCTGGATAAATAAAACCCTTGTTTAATCTGGCTGATAATCTCAAAATCACCTAATATCTGGCTATCTAAACCTGTTCCAACCTTAAAAAGGTGCTCTATGGCATCATAATTCTTGTATACATACGCGACCTCCTGAAACTCTTCCACAGTTCCTTTAGAATTACCACAAAGCAATTGTATGAGTTGAAACGGATGTTGGGCAAAACCATAAAGTTCTGTCCTATTACAGGTAGATATAACTAAAATACTGTCAATCCCAGCCGATTTTGCTTGTTGCAGTAAAGCTTTCTTGCTTTCAATGTCTAAGCTGAAACGTCCTCTCATCTCTGCATCTGCCTTTTTATAACTTAAGCCGATGGCATAAAATGAGCGATGTTTTGATATGTTATATTTTTCCATATTTGACCACAAAAGTAAACTGAGGAGGTGCAAAAAAATAACGCTCAAAGGACTTTTAATACCGCTTTAAGTTATTTTTATAGTATTTGGTCAAAAATACTTAAATTTGAAGGAAAATCAAGTGCTTGCAAGTGTTTTGTTTAGAACAATTCTAAATAACTAAAATGATGATTGTATGGAATCCACAGAAAAAAATATCGCTAAAGGGTCTATTGAGGAGGTAAAACTTGAAGAAGGTTTTATAATTCTAAAACTGCAAAATGAAACGCCACAGGTTCAACAGGTTATCCGTGAAATAGATAGTAGCTATATTCAATTTCACTTTTGTTTAAAAGGAAGTTCTAAATTTAATTTTAATGATGGGAAATATTCATTAAATGTCGATGAAGAAACAACTTTACTGCTTTACAATCCTCAGCGCGACCTACCGATTAATCTGGAGCTTAATTCTAAAACGTGGCTTGTTTCCGTATTAATTTCCATAAAGAAATTTCATTCTTTATTTTCAATGGAAGCAGATTATATTCATTTTTTAAGTGATGAAAATAAAGACAAAAAGTATTATACCAATGCACCCATAACCCCTTCAATAGCAGTTGTTTTAAGTCAGATAATGAATTATAATCTCAATAGTTCGGTCAAAGGCTTGTACTTAAAAGGCAAGGCTTATGAACTTATAAGTTTATATTTTAACAAACCTGAGGAGGCCGACATGGAACAATGTCCCTTCTTGGTAGATGAAGACAACGTAAGGAAAATAAGAAAAGCCAAGGATATAATTATCTCCCGTATGGCAGAACCCCCAACTTTACAGGAATTATCGGATGAGATAGGCTTAAACCTGAAAAAACTTAAAGAAGGGTTTAAACAAATTTACGGGGATTCTGTTTATAGCTTTCTATTTGATTATAAAATGGAATATGCACGAAAAATACTGGAAAGTGGCGAAAATAATGTGAATGAGGTAGGCCTTAAAGTAGGGTATAGCACCGCAAGCCATTTTATCGCTGCTTTTAAGAAAAAATACGGAACCACACCAAAAAAATATACAACAAATCTCAACTGATTCTATAACACTTTATTAACTTTTTTTTATAAATTTATTTTTTAAGAGAAAAAACGTATATTGTAAATATAAATTATAAACTAATTTCCCCTAATTGGCTTATAATCAAACAGGTAACTATAAAATCAATACCCCATGAAATATTTTTTACCCTTACTTTTTGTTTTAACCTTATTAACAAGTTGTTCGGAACCTTCTGATAATGTTTTAGTATTTACGAAAACTACTGGTTTTAGACATGAATCTATAGAAGTTGGTGTACAAGCAATAAAAAAATTAGGTGCTGAGAATAATTTTAATGTATACCATAGGGAAGATGCGTCCGTTTTTCACCCCGATTCATTAGCCAGTTATGACCTTATTATTTTTTTAAATACCAGTGGAAATGTATTTGATAAGCAACAACAAGAAGCGTTTAAAGCCTATATCAATAACGGCGGCAGCTTTATGGGAGTTCACGGTGCTGCCGATACAGAACCGCGATGGAACTGGTTTACTAAATTATTAGGTGCAAAGTTTGCCAGTCATCCTATGAATCCCAATGTGAGACAGGCTACTATTGACATTCTTCGTACTGAACATAGATCTTGCAGACATTTGGAAGGTTATGAATGGGTTCGATACGACGAATGGTATAATTATACGAATATAAGTCCGGACATCACTGTTGTAATGAACCTCAATGAAAAATCCTACAAAGGTGGCCGAAATGGAAGTTTTCATCCCATTGCATGGTACCAGGAATATGAGGGCGGACGTATGTTTTATACAGGAGGAGGCCACACAGACCAATCGTATTCTGAAGAAGGTTTTGTGTTGCATTTACTTGGTGGAATAGAGTTTTGCCTGCGAAGGGACGAAACTAAATAAATTTAAATGCCACAAACCCTTTTATCGGTTCACAATTTATCTATCAGTTTCCAAACAGAAAATGGAAGTTCTACCGTTGTAAAAAACATTACCTACTCTTTAAATAAAAATGAAATTCTCGGAATTGTAGGTGAATCCGGTAGTGGTAAATCTGTGAGCTCGCTGGCTATTTTAGGGTTGTTGCCAAAAAAAGTTTCAAAAATTGAAACCGGTGAGATCCTATTAAACGGATTTAACCTTATCACAGCATCAAAAGAGAAATTACAATCTCTCAGAGGTAAGGAAATAAGCATTATTTTTCAGGAACCCATGAGCTCTTTAAACCCCTCTTTAAGATGTGGCGAACAAGTAACTGAAATTTTACTTCAACACACCAATTTATCAAAAAAAGAAGCGAAAGAAGAAACTATTTCACTTTTTAAAAAAGTGAAATTACCCAGGCCGGATTCTATTTTTGAAAGTTATCCTCACCAGATAAGTGGCGGACAAAAACAGCGGGTTATGATTGCCATGGCTATTGCATGTAAACCAAAAATACTCATAGCCGATGAACCAACAACCGCTCTTGATGTTACCGTTCAGCAAGATATAATATTACTTTTAAAACAACTTCAACAAGAAACCGGAATGAGCATCATTTTTATTTCCCATGATCTCACTATGGTTTCAGAGATTGCCGATAAAGTAGCCGTTATGTACAAAGGGAGTATTGTTGAGCAAGGTTCAACCAAAGATATTTTTAAATCACCTCAACACAACTATACAAAAGCTTTATTAAATTCCAGGCCTCCTTTAGATAAGAGATTAAAAAAACTCATGACCATAAAGGACTTTCTTGATGATACTTTTACCAGTGAAATTATTTCCCAAAAAGAGAGAGCGAAGAGACACCAAACAATATACAGCAAACCTCCATTACTGGAAATAATAAATGTTGAAAAAGAGTATTTCTCCAATGCTTCTTTTTTTGGCAAAACAACCTCAGTAAAAGCCGTTGATGATGTAAGCTTTAAGGTTTATGAAGGTGAAACATTAGGCTTGGTCGGAGAAAGCGGCTGCGGTAAATCGACCTTAGGTAATGCTATTTTACAACTGGATAAGGCTACTTCGGGTTCTATCAAATACAAGGGAAAGGAACTCACAAATTTATCCGGATCTCAATTCAGGTCACTTAGAAAAGAAATACAAATCATTTTCCAGGATCCCTATTCTTCATTAAATCCCAGGATTCCTGTAGGGAAAGCCATTATAGAGCCTATGAAGGTGCATGGTTTGTGGGATAGTCATAAAGAAAGAAAACAAAAAGCAATTGAAATTCTTGAAAGAGTTGGTTTAAGTGAAGAATATTTTTACCGGTATCCCCATGAATTCAGTGGCGGGCAACGGCAACGTATTGGTATAGCCCGCACTATAGCGCTCCAGCCCAAATTAATTATTTGTGATGAATCAGTATCTGCTTTGGATATTTCAGTACAGGCACAAGTGCTTAATCTTTTAAACGAGCTTAAAGAAAATTTCGGATTTACCTATATTTTTATTTCCCACGACCTGGCGGTTGTAAAATTTATGTCCGACCAACTCATGGTTATGAATCAAGGGAAAATTGAAGAAATTGGAGAAGCCGATTCCATTTACCTGAATCCGAAATCTGCTTATACAAAAAAGCTGATTGATGCTATTCCTAAAGGGATTTAATTAATAAAGTTTAGTCATAAAAAAACCACGTTTTTGACATTCAAAAACGTGGTCTTAACAAATCAACTTAAGCTAAACTATTCTTTTATGAAATGTTTAGTTACTTGTTTATCACCTGCTTGAAGGTTAATAATATATACTCCTTTTCCTAATCGGGAAACATCTATGGTTTTTCCGGTTGTTTTACCTTTAGAAACTTCCTGTCCTAACATATTATTAATAGTATAGGAAATATCAGAGGCTGTGGTGGTTAAATTCAGTACACCACTTTTTACCGGGTTCGGATACAATACAATATCAAATGTATTTTCAGGAACAGAAGCTCTTGCTATAACATCTGTCGTATCCATTCTGTTGGCTCCACCCAGGCAGAAATTATTGGATTGAGTACTTCCGAAGGAGCCTCCGGTTGCTAATACTGTTCCGGTATCTGTATTTGTTAATGTATAAGACCCATTTCCGTATGAGCAACACATACCATCGCCATATGCATCATAAAATATCAACGTGTAACATCCATTATCTATACAGCCGGTAAGGTTGAGTGTTGAACCATCCCCTTGAGAACTATAAGGCCCGCCTGAAAATTCTACACCTCCGTTACCATTTACAATTTCCCATCTTGTTTCTTCGGGATAATTATCAAATGTAATTGAAAGCCTGATATTACTACATCCCGGTGGTGGATCAACAGTACCTCCTCCTGTGTTTAGGTTTACATCATCTATGGCAACATCGGCCTGCCATGTACTACCCGTAACCCTGTTAAACCGTAATTTAACTATTTCGCCCACATATGCATCTAAATCTACACTAACACTTTGCCATGAATTTGGCTGATCGGATGTTTGGCTCCACAAGGTAGTCCACGTGTTGTTATCAGTTGATGCCTGTAAACTTATACTCCCCATATTATTAACACCATTCATATGATACATAAAATCGAAAGTTGCTTCGGTAACATCTGTGAGGTCAAAGCAAGGAGAATTAATAATTGCCTGCTTGTTCGGATAGTTCGGGTCTGAAGCTTCTACAAATATATAATATGTGCCATCAGAAGCACTGGAAGGCCCTGTTCCGCTGGAAGGTGTTCCGTTAGCATCTACAGTCCAGTTCATATTGTCGCTGGTGCTTTGTGTCCATGCTCCAATGCTTCCTTCAAAACTTTCTGAATACGGAAAATTAGAAACTACTGTTCCTGTACAGTTTGATGATGTATCACAAGGTTCACAAGACCCTCCACAATCTACACCTGTTTCATTTCCATTCTGAATACCATCGTCACAGGTAGGTGTTGTTGGAGTTCCACATTTATCAGACAAAGCTAAACTCCGTCTGAAACCACCCTGCTCCAGAACTGCACGCATCCTGCTCTTTTGCCCCTGGGTAAACAGGTTCATACAGGCATCATCTGAATAATCCATATAATTTTGAACCATGTCAACGGAACCACAGGATACATGATTAGGAGTACAACCATAATTTGCAGCGTCGGATGCCGGGGTATCACTTACAAAATCATCGTCTCCACATGGTCCGTCGCCCCATATATGTCTGAGGTTAAAAAAGTGGCCTATTTCATGGGTGGTAGTCCTTCCTAAATTAAAAGCAGGATCTAGCGTACCAACCCTTCCAAAGTAGTTATAACCCATTACCAATCCGTCGGTATCAGGATCCCCTCCCGGGAATTGCGCATACCCTAAAATAGTATTTCCCTGATAAGTCATTTGAGGCACTATCCACATATTCAAATATTCCGAAGTATCCCATGGGTCAACCCCACCGGTTGAGGTTCTTTTCATATCATCATCTACGCCCCAGTCCCTTCGTGTAACTTGCTTTCGGGTAATTGCACTTGTGGAGTTTCCATTTGGATCTACAGTAGCCATACAAAACTGTATTTCCATATCAGCTCCTTGTGGCCAGGTATTATTAGCATCAGAATTCATTCTTCTGAAATCTTCATTTAATACATCAATCTGTGAGAGAATCTGAGCCTCACTAATGTTCTCAGTACTATTTCTATACAACACATGAACAACAACAGGTATAGTAATAATACTACCATCAATACGGCTTTCATCTCTGCTTTTGATCTTTTGTTGAGTATAAACTTCAATCTCGGCCATTCTTAGTGCAAGAGCCGGATTTTTCTCCATTCTGGACTGGAGGTTTTCCATAGTTGCACAACTCCTTTGTTGTTGTGCCATTAAACTGCTAAATACTGCAAAGCATAATAAGACAGTTAGTGTAATTTTTCTAATCATTAGGTTTTTAAGATTATAAGGTTATTAAAAAATTTAATTAATAGCCTATTCTTAATGTTCCGGGGGGAAGAAAATAAATGAGATCTGATTTTATTGTCGCTAACACAGCCTGCAGACTGTACAGGGCAATAATATAAAATCCACATTCATAGGTTTTTTTGAATTATGAAAACCAAATCTAATGAATATTAGTTATATTTCTATATAAAATATTAATTTTTTGTAAAAAAAATAACTTTTTCAAATAAATAGCAAAATTTTTAACAAATTAAAAATAAAGAAGAGGTGTTTTTAGGAAGTTGATTTTTTTAAAGAGAATGATTAACTATATGATTCTCATTTCCGGAATATTTCCTTCAATAATAAGTTTACCCTCAGTGGCTATTTTGATTTCTTCAACCGATACCCCGGGGGCTCTTTCAAGTAATTTAAATCCATTGTCTGTAATTTCAACAACTGCCAAATTTGTCACAATTTTCTTTACGCAGTGTACCCCGGTTAAAGGGAGTGAACATTTTTTGAGGAGTTTAGATTCTCCTTCTTTATTTGTATGCATCATGGCAACAATAATATTTTGTGCCGAGGCAACCAAGTCCATAGCCCCGCCCATGCCTTTTACCATTTTACCGGGAATTTTCCAATTTGCGATATCTCCATTCTCAGAAACTTCCATTGCTCCCAGGATAGTTAAATCTACATGCTGCCCCCGGATCATGGAGAAGCTAAGTGCAGAATCAAAAAAAGAGGCTCCAGGCAATGTAGTAATTGTTTGCTTACCGGCATTAATTATATCGGGGTCTTCTTCACCTTCCAAAGGGAAAGGTCCCATACCTAAAACCCCGTTTTCGCTTTGAAACTCAACATTAATACCCTTGGGCACATAATTAGTAACCAGTGTTGGAATACCAATGCCAAGATTGACATAATAACCATCTTTTAATTCCTGTGCTATACGTTGTGCTATTTGTTCTTTACTTAATCCCATACTTAATTTTTTGCCCTCACTGTGCGTTGTTCTATGCGCTTTTCGTATTTGCTTCCTTCAAAAATTCGTTGTACAAAAATGCCAGGAATGTGGATTTGGTTGGGATCTAACTGGCCGGCGGGGACTAATTCTTCAACTTCGGCTACGGTAATTTTGGCTGCCCCACACATTACAGCATTAAAATTTTTGGCTGTACCCTTAAAAATAAGATTGCCGGCTTCATCACCTTTCCATGCTTTTACAAATGAGAAGTCCGCTTTAAAGGCATGTTCAAGTATGTGCATTTTTCCATTGAATTCTTTGGTTTCTTTGCCCTCTGCTACTTCTGTTCCATAACCTGCGGGTGTAAAAAAAGCAGGTAATCCAGCTTGTGCAGCCCTGCAACGTTCGGCCAAAGTGCCTTGCGGCACCAGGTCAACCTCTAATTCACCACTAAGCATCTGGCGTTCAAATTCTTCATTTTCCCCTACATAAGATGATATCATTTTTTTGATTTGATGTTTATGTAAGAGTAAACCTAAACCAAAATCATCAACCCCTGCATTGTTAGATATACAGGTTATATTTTTAATCCCTAACGTAACTAAGTGAGAAATACAGTTTTCCGGAATACCACACAGGCCGAAGCCCCCAAGCATAAAAGTCATGCCATTTTTAACTCCCTGTAGTGCATCATGTACATTGTTCACTTTCTTAACTATCATCTTTTGAGTTTTACTAATATGTAAATTACAAAAAATAATAGAAAACTACCATGTGCATTTTATAGATTCCTGTTAAAAATCAATATTGTAATCCTCTTCTTCGAATTCTTCAATATCTTCTTCTTCCGGATCTACTTTATTACAATCAACCCTAATGGTTAAATCATCGGGTTCTTGAAATTCTCCTTTGGAAACTTCCAGCTCCTCATCGGCATAGCACTTCCTCATATAAAGCGCCCAGATAGGCAGTGCCATAGCTGCCCCCTGGCCATATGTTAAGCTTGCAAAATGGGTTGCCCTGTCGTCTCCACCTACCCAAACCCCTGTAACGAGGTTAGGGACCATTCCCATAAACCAGCCATCACTCTGGTTTTGAGTTGTTCCTGTTTTACCTGCAATTGGATTTGTGAATTCATACGGATACCCTGTCATGACTTCTTCATAATCCCTTCTACCCACACCGAATGTATGCCTTAATCTTGTCCCTGACCCAACCTCTGTAACACCCTCCATCAATTTTACCGTGGTATACGCCACTTCATTACTCATAACATCTTTTGTTTCGGGTACATATTCAAAAAGAATGGTGCCGTTCTTATCTTCAATTCGGGTTACCATAACCGGTTTAACATACACTCCCTGGTTTGCAAAAGTACCGTAGGCACCAACCATTTCATAAACTGTAATCTCGGAGACTCCCAAAGCTATAGCGGGTACAGGTAGAATTTCGGAAGCAACACCCAGTCTTTTTACAAGGCTTGCAACCGGTTCGGGGCCTACATGGTCCATTAACTTTGCTGTAATACTGTTTACAGAATTTGCGAGTGCGTGCTTTAAAGTCATATTCTTTGCAGAATACTTTCCATCCGAATTTTTAGGGCACCAGGGTTCATTATTACCGTATTTACCTGCTTCAATACAATGATGTATATCTGGTAAAGAGTCACAGGGTGATAAATGTAACTGGTCGATGGCAGTAGCATATACAAATGGTTTAAAAGTAGAACCTGCCTGCCTGGCTCCCTGTTTTACCTGGTCATACTGAAAATGTCTGTAATCTATACCTCCAACCCATGCTTTAACATGTCCGGTTTGGGGTTCCATAGACATCATCCCTGTTCTTAAGAAATGTTTGTAATATTTAATGGAATCGAGCGGAGTCATAATGGTATCAATTTCTCCGTCCCAGGAAAAAACACTCATCTGAGTCTCTATGTCAAAAGACTCCCGTACTTCTTTATCTTCTTTTTTGAGGTCGTATTTCATATGCCTCCAACGCTCGGATTGTTTTATGGCCCTTTCATAAATGGCCTGAGCTTCAGCAGGGGTAATATCTATAAAAGGTGCAGTGGGGTTTCTTTCCTTTGTGTTTTGCACAAAAAATTCTGCCTGAAGCTTTTTCATATGCTCGCTTACAGCTTCTTCAGCATATTTTTGCATTCGTGTATCGATAGTTGTGTAAACTCTCAACCCATCCAGATAAATGCTATATTTACCTCCATCAGGCTTTGGGTTTTTATCAGCCCAATCCTGGAGCCAGTCCCTCAGATATTCCCGAAAATATGTGGCTGTCCCTTCCCTGTGTGATTCAGGATTAAAATCTATTTCCATTTCTAATGCCTTGAGAGAATCCTTTTCTTTCAAGGTTAAATACCCGTTCTTAAACATTTGTCCCAATACTACATTCCGCCTGTTTTTAACCCCTACAGGGTTTCGTCTTGGATTGTAAAGTGATGAATTTTTAAACATTCCCACGAGCACCGCAGATTCTTCAATATTTAAATCTTTTGGCTCCTTACCAAAATATATCCTTGATGCCGAACGTATGCCGTCTGCATTGTTACTAAAATCATATTCATTAAAATACATGGATATAATTTCTTCTTTGGTGTATTGACGTTCTAAGCGAATGGCAATAATCCATTCTTTAATTTTCTGTTCAATCCTTTCCCATATATTTTTAGATGCTGTCTCAGTAAATAAAAGTTTTGCAAGCTGCTGGCTTATTGTACTGGCTCCACCTCTATTACCCATGTATACAACGGCTCTCAAAGTACCTTTTGCGTCTATTCCGGAATGATCGTAAAAACGTTCATCCTCAGTAGCAATAAGTGCTTCAACCAGGTGTTTGGGAAGTTCTTTAAATGAGATCGGTGTCCTGTTATCACTCAGATAATATTTTCCGAGGGTCTGCCCATCTGAAGAAATGATTTCTGAAGCGAGGTTTGTTTGCGGATTTTCGAGGGTTTCGAATGTTGGCATTGGCCCAAGGGCACCAAAAGAAGCCAACGTAAAAATTATTACTACAGAAAGAACTCCAAGCAAAAACAAACTCCAAAAACCAATAATGTATTTTTTAAAACTCGTTTTTGTTTTAGTTGTATTTTCTTTTTTTGGCTTTTTATCGTTTTTAGCAAAGAACTTTTTAAGCATCTTAAAACTATTTATCTGTTTTTTCTATTTCAATTCCTACATCTGTAATACCATTCAGCACTTGTATTCCTTCTATATTACTGTTCTTTCTCATGGCATGTTCTACCGTTAATTTACATTCCCCTTCCGACGGAAAGGTGACATTTTCTTTATACCAGAGCTTGTTTTGCTTTAATGAAAACCCTTCACCTAACCATTCTCCATCAGGTTCAGCCATTCTGTATTCTAACGTATCAGAAACTGTTTCATTGTTTGGTAACGACAAATTTACTATTAAAAACAAGTTGCTAAACGGGTAACTTTCATCATTTCTTAAATTAAGAAAAATATTATATGCATTTACAGTGTCGGGTGCCTCAAATAAAAATTCAACCTTTTCATTTTTTCCCCAGCCATTCTCTATATTTTTATATTCTGTAAAGACATTCCCATTGGAATTACATGAAATAAAAATAATAATTCCCAGGATAAAAGTTAACTTTTTAAGCATTTTTAGGTCTCTTTTTTTTACGGCTTTTATGCTTTCGGTTTTTATTTTGCTTTCCTTTTGGAGCATCAAAACGTGTAAGGCTATCCTGCCCAACTACATTTCCAAACTCTTTTTTAACATCGTCTATTATTTCAGATGCATATTCTTCTAACCCGGAAACCTTTTGTTTGTTCTTATTAAGGTCAATTATTTCATTTACCTGCTGGGCTGTGAGTTTATGCCAGTTAATCCAGTTATCCTGGTACGCATACCACATAAGTCCTTTAAAAATATCTATTTTCTGGCACGTGGCAACTCCTTTTTCGGTATATAATTTTATTTCTTGCTCGGGGAAATGCTGTAGTGCATCAAGATATGCATCTAACTCATAATTTAAGCAACACTTTAACTTTCCGCACTGACCTGCTAATTTTTGTGGATTTAGAGATAAATGCTGATAACGCGCTGATGAAGTATTCACGGAGCGGAAATCGGTAAGCCAGGTAGAACAACATAACTCCCTTCCACATGAACCAATACCTCCCAGTCTGGCAGCTTCCTGTCTGTAACCTATTTGCCGCATTTCGATGCGGGTACTAAAGGCTTTTGCCATATCCTTAATAAGCTGACGGAAATCTACCCTGTCTTCAGCTGTATAATAAAAAGTAGCTTTTGAACCATCTCCCTGATATTCAACATCAGAAATTTTCATCTCCAGTTTTAATTGAATGGCTAATTCCCTGGACCGCTTTTGCATTTCGGCTTCTTTATTACGGGAAGCTGTCCAAACATCAATATCCTTTTGTGAGGCTTTACGGTATACTTTAGGTAAAGGTTGTTCAGGATTGTCCCATTCCACCTTTTTCTTTTTCATTTGAACCTTCACCAATTCACCTGTCAATGTTACTATACCCACATCATGCCCCGGAGAGGCTTCTGTGGCTACAACATCACCAATTGAAAGCGTTAGATTTTCTGAATTCCTGAAAAATTCTTTTCTGCTATTTTTAAATCGCACCTCAACACAGTCAAAAGGTTTCTGACCATTGGGCAGCGACATATTAGAAAGCCAATCAAAAACGGTAAGCTTATTACAACCATCAGACCCGCATGTACCATTATTCTTGCATCCGCGTGGTTGCCCATCCTTACCGGTTGAACAACTGCTACAACCCATAATTTTATATATTGACTCATCCGGAAAACCCCCGTAATGAGAAAGGTTCATAAATACTCTAAAACGTAAAGATAAGATTAATTATTCAGAACAAAAATTCATAAAATTTTGAACTATTTTTTAAATTTTAATACTTCTGAACGCCCCTTTTTAAAAATGAGGTTACTCTTGTATTTACCTTTACGTAATTTTTTTTGCTCTTCATAGGGCAGAGCGGCTATTTCCATACAATCGTCCGAACAACAACGGTTCATTTTTTCTGCACATTCCTCACATTGTATAAATAAAAGATGGCAGGCTTCGTTTGCACAATTTACGTGTGTATCACATGGATTTCCACATTGATGGCAATTGGCTATTACATCTTCAGAAATACGTTCGCTCCTCCGTTCATCAAACACAAAATTCTTACCAATAAATTTGTTTTCAATATTTTTTTCCTGCACCTGACGGACATAATTAATAATTCCGCCCTCTAACTGATATACTTTTTTAAAACCTTTATGCTTATAATACGCACTGGCTTTTTCACAACGAATACCTCCTGTACAATACATTACCAGGTTCTTGTCTTCCTTATGATCTTTCAGGCTTTCTTCAATTTCATCCAGAGAATCCCTGAAGGTATCAACATCGGGAGTAACAGCATTTTTAAAATGTCCTATTTCACTTTCATAGTGATTACGCATATCAACTAAAACCGTATCAGGGTCTTCAATAAGTTTGTTGAAATTCTCAGCATCGAGATGAATACCTTTGTTGGTAACATCAAAAGTGTTGTCATTGAGGCCATCTGCAACAATTTTATCGCGCACTTTTACTTTAAGCTTCAAAAAAGAAAAATTGTCCTGTTCAATAGCTATATTCAATCTTACATTCTGAAGAAAAGAAATAGTATCCAAATGCTCTTTAAATTGATTAAAATTATCTGCAGGAACAGACAGCTGGGCATTTATACCTTCATTTGCCACGTATATCCTTCCAAGGACATCCAGGTCATTCCATGCCAAAAACATGTGGTTTCTAAAAATTTCGGGGTTTCCGATCTTTGTGTACTTGTAGAAAGAGATAGTAAGGCGGTCTTTTCCGGCCTGTTCAATAAGTTCTGCCCTTTCTTTAGCACTTAAGTTATTGTACAGTTGCATGCTATACTAATTTTTTAAGTTTAAAGAATTTTTGCAAAAGTATTAATTTTATAATAAAATAAAAAGAGCTTTGGGCAGTCGCCAAAGCTCTTTTATAGTCAAATCAATAATAATTTAAAGATGTTGACAACCTAATTTACTTTAAATCAAAGTAACACTAATTTTCATAGACAATCTTCCCCCAAACTTGAGTTCTAATCATTGCTTTATATAATAGATACATGAAAAAAGAAAAGGTTGCGTTTAATTTTAAAAAAAAGTTTTTTAAAAACAATCCGATGTCTCCGGCCAAATCACTTGTTGCTGTGTAATATCCTCATTTGAGATACCTATAGGGCTTATATAATCTAAAAATTCACCGGAACAATCATAAACAGTATAAGCACTATTACAAAGCTCGCAACAATTGCTTAGTACAAAAACTACATTTCCTTTATAATTACCCTTTAAAAAGTACGAATCAAAAAGATTTGGTGTCAATTCTTCTATTTTATCATTAAGCCAATCCATATTTGACTCATTACAAAAGCCCTGGCTTTTTAAAAAGGGTAAGCCGTCTTCATTATCACCTGAATTTTTAGAACATGAAATTGAAAATATTGCGAGAATAATTAAAAGTGAAATTTTTTTCATTTTATCTTTTTTTAGAAAGATGCTCTTATATATAATAGGTTGCGTTACGTTTAAAATAAAATGATTCCCCTACTCGTAGATCAACTTATAAACAATTCAATAGTTAAACAATTTTCCAACATTGTTTTCCAAAAAAGAAATAGTATTTTAGCAGGACTATACAAACTACAAAAAAGAGACCATGAGTTCGGAAAAAGATGCCAAATTAAAAGCCCTAAAGCTTACCCTAGATAAACTTGATAAAACCTACGGGAAAGGTGCCGTAATGAAAATGGGAGATTCTGCAGTCGCAGAAGTTGAAGTTATTCCAACAGGTTCTATTGGCCTCGACATTGCACTTGGCGTTGGCGGTTATCCCAGGGGACGGGTTATAGAAATTTATGGGCCGGAATCATCAGGAAAAACCACCTTAACCCTTCATGCAATGGCCGAAGCTCAAAAAGCAGGTGGCATAGCAGCTTTTATAGACGCAGAGCACGCATTTGACCGATTTTATGCAGCTAAATTGGGTGTTGATATTGATAATCTGATTATTTCTCAACCCGACAATGGGGAACAGGCTTTGGAAATTGCAGATAACCTTATTCGCTCCGGGGCTATTGATATTGTAGTTATTGACTCGGTTGCGGCTTTGACCCCTAAAAGTGAAATTGAAGGAGAAATGGGCGACTCTAAAATGGGATTACACGCACGTTTAATGTCGCAGGCACTCAGAAAACTGACCGGTAGTATAAGCAAAACAAAATGTACGGTAATTTTTATTAACCAGCTACGTGAAAAAATAGGAGTTATGTTTGGTAACCCTGAAACAACGACAGGGGGTAATGCACTTAAATTTTATGCTTCGGTGCGTTTAGATATAAGACGTTCAACTCAAATAAAAGATACCGATGGAGATGCTGCAGGTAATAAAACCCGTGTGAAAGTGGTAAAAAATAAAGTGGCGCCACCATTTAAAGCGGCTGAATTTGATATTATGTATGGAGAAGGAATCTCTCGTGTAGGTGAAATTTTAGACCTTGGTGTAGAGTATGAAATAATAAAGAAAAGCGGTTCGTGGTTTAGTTATGGCGACACAAAACTTGGACAGGGAAGGGATGCCGTAAAAACTTTACTTCAGGATAATCCTGAACTACTGGAAGAACTGGAAGGTAAAATAAAGGAAGCTCTTAAAGCTCTTCATAAAAACTAAAATTAATATGTTGAATGTCCGGTAACCGGTGTCGGATGTTGTAAAGTTAGAAGAAGTATTTAAAATAATCAACTAACCAATTAATATTAAAACCCGATTTCGAATCCCAGCCAATAGGCAGGGATTTTTTTTTGATTCTTATTAAAAATTTTTTTGAAAGTATAATCCCAGAGGCTTTAGCCTCAGTGGAATTATTTTCATTAAAAAACGCAACCTTTCTATATGAACTGCATCTTATAAATAAAATATTTAAGTTACAATATGAAGAAGATATTTGTTTTGTTTGTAGTTTTTGCATTTGTTTTTGTATCATCCTGTACATTAGATGATGGTAAACATGCTAATTTTCATTTCGAAGCAATTGAAGTCGTGGAAGCTGATTTTCCCGAAACCTTTGAATATGGAAGTATTTATAGAATAAATGTTAAATTTAACAGGCCATCTGATTGTCACCTTTTTGAAGGTTTTGATTTTGAACGGACTGCAGAAACTGAAAGAGTAATTGTTGGTATAGCTTCAGTGATTGAAAGTGATAGTTGTGAGGATCTGCCAGAATCAACCATAGAAAATTATTTTGATTTTGAAGTACGCTATAACGGGATTTACACTTTTAAGCTTTGGACCGGCCTGGATGAAAATGATGAAGATACCTATTTGATTGTAGAAGTCCCTGTTGAGGAATAAAAGGAAATAAAATAAAATACTATGCATAATTGAGTTTAGAAGAACTCATAGAACGATGTAAAAAACGGGATATAAAGGCGCAAGAGCAATTGTACAACCACTTTAAAGCTAAATTGTTTAGTGTTTGCCTTAAATATTCCCGCAATACAGTTGAGGCAGAAGATAATCTGCAGGATAGTTTCATGACTATTTTTAACAAAATTGAACAATTTAACTCAAGAGGCTCTTTTGAAGGATGGATACGACGTGTTACAGTGAATACAGTACTTCAAAAATACAGGAAGGAGGGGGTGTTTGAAATTACTCAAAGTGAAATAGAAGAAGAGGTTACTTTAGAGGTTGATGAGGAAGATGTTTCGCTTGATTATCTGTTAGGCTTAATACAGGGTTTACCAGACCGATACAGATTAACGTTTAACTTATATGCTTTAGATGGTTATTCTCATAAAGAAATTTCCAAAATGCTCAATATTACAACAGGAACGTCTAAATCTAATCTTGCCAGAGCAAGAATGATTTTAAAAAATAAAATTGAAGCAGATAATTTAAAAAAAAAAGTGAATTCACTTTAAATAAAAATGGGTGATAAAAAAAATATAGACAGGCTTTTTCAGGAAAAATTCAAAGACTTTGAGGTGGCTCCGGATGATTCCCTTTGGAGCAGAATTGAAACTGAACTGGATGCTAAGACCAACAAAGACAAAAAAGCAATTCCTTTCTGGTGGAAACTGGGAGGAATTGCCGCAGCCCTTGCATTATTATTTGCAATTAGCTATAATTCTTTGAAAAGCGATAATTCAAATATTATTAATTCTGTAACCAATAATAATACTGAAGAACCTTCAGACAATGATACCCGGAGTATACCAAATGAGAGAATTAACAACAACGGCGATGATACACTTATTACCGAAGAAGATAGTGACGGTATCAAAAAAGGTGAAAGCGATAACCAGGAGTTAACCATTACTGAATCGTTTGTAAATAATAATACAAATGATAAAGCAGGTAAACCCAATAAATCAACAAGCCATGAAAAAATCAACTACACTGATCCAGGTCAAAATAACAATCCAAATCATAAAACTAATGCTGAAACAATTTCAGGAGAAAATAACGGGAATACAGATCAGGAAAGAAATTCAGTAGCTGATAATACCAATACACAGCAAAATGGGTCTTTTGAAAATTCTGAAACATTTAATAATAACCAGGATAAAGAGGTTAAGCATCCTTCAAACAAAGATCAAATAGCTAAAAAAGACCGGCATTCTGTTCCCGATAATCCGGAAGAGGGTATTGCCGAAAACGAGGAGAAAGAGCCTTTAAATGATGAAAACACAAATCCTGAAATAATTTCAGTAGCTCAAAATACCAATCCCGGTCAAAATGGCCATACTAAAGATGATCCCGGTACAGTCAATAATAATGATGAAGATGAAATATCAAACAATGGGAAAAAATCCCTTCTAGAAGTTGCGGAAGAACAAGAAAATGAAATGCCTGTTACCAAAACAGAAGAAAACCGTTGGAGTATTAATCCGAATGTTGCCCCGGTTTATTACAATAGTATTGGAGGCGGGTCGCCCATTGATACGCAGTTTTCAGACAATTCAAAATCGGGTGATATCAATATGAGTTATGGTATTAATATAGCGTACCAGGTTAATGAAAAACTGAGTGTGCGTTCGGGGGTTAATAAGGTGAATTACGGATATAATACTCAAGGTGTAGAATTTACTTCTTCTACCCAAGGTGAGGCTATGCATAATGTAAACTATTCTGCGAGATCTGCCAACATAAAAGTATCCGATAATAATAATGGCCTTAACTCCTCCGCAGAAACAAACGCGTTTGCTAACGTTATTTCTGAGTCCGGGGTAAAGGTTTTTGAAGGGGCCATGAATCAAAGTTTTGCATATTTAGAAGTGCCTTTAGAATTAAAATACCGCCTTACAGATAGTAAGTTTGGTATTAATTTAATAGGTGGGGTTAGTTCATTGTTTCTTACAGATAATCAAATTATACTGGAATCCAGTGACTTCGTTACCGAAATAGGCAAAGCTAATAATGTAAATGATGTTAATTTCAGTACAAATATCGGAGTTGGTTTTGATTATAAATTCACAAAATCATTACAATTTAGTGTAGAGCCTATGTTTAAATATCAATTAAATGCATTTACGAACGATGGGGGTTTTAAACCCTATTCGCTAGGCATATATACAGGTTTAAATTTTAAGTTTTAGGTTTTTAGTTTTAGGTTTTTAGTTGATTGTGTTGTTGTGACTTGTGATGAAGAAACAATAACAGCTAAAAGAAAAGGGCCGTCTAATAAGCATTAGGCGGTCTTTTTTTATTTGAGAATAATTTTAGGCCAATTTGCCTAGTTATTCGCGAATTTTTCCAAAAATTTACGCTGTTGTTGTATTACGCTTACTTATTCTATTACCAGAATTTTATATGGATAATATCTATAGAATCCCGACGGAATTGGTGGAGCTTGAGTCTTACTTTTTGAGATATTTTTTATAGGAATTATGAATGTCATCTTTCAGGGTCTTATCTTCATTGAAAAACACATCATACCTCCTTTTGTAATACAAAATAGATCTTTTCCTAGATTCAGTTTCAGCCTGTTTATAATCAATCTTGGAAAGTGTCTCTGCATACTTTAATGCATCGTCATACTCGTTCATTGCATAGTAAGCATTCATTATATTAAACAAGCAAACCCACACAATTTTACTTTCCTTTTTATCATTTTGGTCTAGTTTAGCAATAGCAGCGTTCATTTCTGCAATTAAGTGATTAAGTTTAACAAATAATTCTTCCCTATACTTAACACTCGTCTCAAATATAGAATTATTATTAGAGCTCCCTACAGTCACATTTCCTGTTATAGATGCTTTTGCAATATCTTTATCCTCTCCTGTAACTTTTTTGCCTTCACTTTTTGTTCTTTCTTTACCCCAATCTATAAAGTCTTCTACTTCTTTATTGATACTTAAATAAAGATCATTTTTTTTGGCTCCTCCAACAGAATAAAATGCATATACTAGTTGCGAATACCGAACCTGAAATAAACCCTTTAAAGTAGAATTAAATCCAAAATTTGATATTATATTTTTATAGGCTTCATTACTTAACCAACCATGTTTACCCAGAAATTTTATGGCTCCTTCCTTTGCTTCTTCATAACTATGGTAATACACTTCATCCCAATCTTTAAGTAAATCCCTGACATTATAATCATTTAAACTTTTAACTTTATGATTTATTTCTTGTATAATATTTCCAGTTTTAGTGTCTTTTATTTTAAAATTGATTACATAGTCATAGCTATATTTATTTTCATATGGATTAACATATTTAACATCTTTGTCCATAAACGTATTTTCTATCATTTGAATTTTTACATTTAGATGAACATCTTTTATGGTAGCTGCAATAATCATATCATTATTAGCTTTGTTACCTAGATGATTAAAATCCAATAATGTAGGGTACAGACCGGCAATAGTTTGATCATTAAAGAAAGTATTAAATGAAAACTGATCTTTAGTTCCAATTAATTCATCCCCTATCAAAATTTTTTTAGGCGCGTCCTCAAACTCGACTGAATACCCATATGAGTCATATCCCTGTTGAAAATAATTCACTGGAAAGATGTATGTATAAAGATATAGATTATTATACTTGGCCCTTTGTGCTAAAGCTACATTGAATATCAAAAAGCACACTAACAATATAGATTTTTTCATTTCACTATTTTTAGTTCATTAAAGATAACACTTCTAGATTTTTCCTTTACACGGTCTTTGTCCTTAATATCCAAACCTTTGGTTTCTATAAATTCATGGATTTTTACCCGCATTCTGCCCGGACTTCCACTAAAAAAATTATAAGAAAACCTTCTTTTATTATCTAAAAAGGTCATAGGCACTATAGGTATCTGGTGTTCTATAGCAAGTCTGAACGCCCCGTCCTTAAATTCATCGAGCATAATATTCTCATCGGGCACTCCGCCTTCAGGAAAAATACAAATACTCGCACCTTGCTTTAAGCGCCTTTGTGCCCTTTTATAAACGGCCGTACGGCTTCTAGGATTGTTTCTGTCTACCAGAATACATACACGCTTGTAAAAAAATCCGAACACAGGAATTTTAGCCAATTCTTTCTTCCCCACAAAAACGAAAGGGTTTTTAGAAGCTTTCAGCATCAGCATAATGTCTGTCATACATGTATGATTGGCAATAAGCATATAGCTTTTTCCTTTTATTATTTTTTCCTGCTTCTCAATTTTTGGAAAGAAACCCATTCCATACAATATAAAATTGGCCCAGATATTTCTGGCAAACCAAAAAAACTGCGGGTATAATTTTTCTGAAGAACTTAATATCAGTAATACCGGAAAAAAAACAATAATAGGAATAGCTATCAGGATGTAAAACCAAATACGCCAAAGAATATAGATTAAACCTTTTAAAATCTTTATCATCCATTCAAAAGTAAACATTTGTTCTAAATTTTAATAAAACATTTTACCTTTGTGCTGTTCGATACAAATGATATGGCAAGAATACTTACGGGAATACAAAGTACAGGGACTCCCCATCTGGGAAATATTTTAGGAGCAATTGTACCAGCCATAGAAATGGCAGAAGATCCTAAAAACGAATCTTTTCTGTTTATTGCAGATATGCATTCCCTTACACAGATAAAGGATGGAAAACAACTCCGGGAAAATACCTATGCTACCGCTATAACATGGCTGGCTTTTGGTTTGGATATAAACAAAACCGTTTTTTACAGGCAAAGCGATGTGCCCGAAGTGACTGAACTTTCATGGTATTTAAGTTGTTTTTATCCGTATCAGCGTTTAACCCTTGCACATTCTTTTAAAGATAAAGCAGACAGGCTTGAGGATGTAAATGCCGGACTTTTCACATACCCTATGCTCATGGCTGCAGATATTTTAGCGTATGATGCCGAGATTGTGCCTGTTGGGAAAGACCAGTTACAACACGTGGAAATGACGCGCGATGCCGCTTCCCGTTTTCATAATCAAATGGGTGACACCTTTGTAATGCCTGAAGCTAAAGTCCAGGAAGAAACCATGTACATTCCGGGAACGAATGGGCAAAAAATGAGTAAATCAAGAAATAATATTATCAATATTTTCCTTTCCGATAAACAGTTGCGGAAGCAGATAATGAGTATTGAAACAGATAGCACACCTCTGGAAGAGCCTAAAAATCCTGACAGCTGTAATGTATTTAATCTTTATAAAATTCTTGCAAACGCAGACCAGGTTAAAGAAATGCGCCAAAATTATCTGAAAGGCGGATATGGTTACGGACATGCCAAACAGGCTTTGTTTGAGGTTATCGTTGAAAAATATGCATCCCCAAGAGAACGTTTTCACTACTACCTGGAAAACTTAAATGAAGTGGATGCTGCCTTAGCCTTAGGAGCCGAAAAAGCCAGGAAAATTGCTTCGGAGGTTTTAAAAAGAGTACGGAGCAAGGTTGGTTATTAATCGGATAAGTTTTAACTTAATACCAAATAACAAATAATATGCCTTTTGAAAATATTCTTTTGGATCAGCAAAACAGCATCGCTGTTATAACCATTAACCGGCCGTCAAAACTCAATGCCCTTAATAAAAAAACGATTGAGGAACTTCATGAAGCTATTAAATCCCTCGATCATGATGATGATGTAAGGGTTATTATCATAACCGGCAGTGAAGAAAAAGCTTTTGTAGCCGGAGCAGATATTGCAGAATTTTCTAATTTTTCCGTGGATGAGGGTAAAAACCTGGCTTCAGAAGGCCAGGAATTACTGTTTAATTATATTGAAAACTTATCAAAACCTGTTATTGCAGCCATGAATGGTTTTGCTTTGGGAGGTGGATTAGAGCTGGCTATGGCATGTCATTTAAGGGTCGCCTCCGATAATGCACGAATGGGGTTACCAGAAGTATCTTTGGGTTTGATTCCCGGCTATGGCGGAACACAAAGATTGCCCCAGTTAGTGGGCAAAGGGCGAGCTTTAGAGATGATTTTAACCGGGGGAATGATAGGCACTGAGCAAGCCATGGCCTGGGGATTAATAAACCATATGGTTGCACAGGAGCAATTAATTCCATTCTGTAAAAAAATCGCTCAAAAAATAATCAATAACTCCCCCCTTGCTATTGCTGCTGCCATAAAAGCTGTTAATTCCGGGTTTAAAAAAGAAGGATTTCAACAGGAAGTTGATGCTTTCGGAGAATGTTTTGGAACAGATGATTTTAAAGAAGGTACTTCTGCCTTTTTAGAGAAAAGAAAAGCAGAATTTCCTGGTAAATAATCAGAGTTTATACGATACTTTAAACATAAGTATTCTTGGCAATATAAATATTCGCTGATCGGAAATTAAAAAATCTGAGAATGAATTTTGTTGCTTATATCTTACATCAAAAATATTATTAACGCTTATTTCAAATCCCCACGGACTGTCTTCTTTTTGATAAAATAATGATGCATTGGCTACGTCAAACACCGTTTCAATATGGGCGGATTGATTTTTGTAATCAGAACGCCTGTAATCTGCTTTTAGAACAAAATCCCTGAAAAAAATATATTCCATTTCGGCAAACAACTCATCATTTTCAAAATTTGAAGTTATTCCCGGGGTTTTATAATTATTAAATTCTTTGGTATATCCGAATTCAAAATCCGGCCATTTTTTATTAAAATATGTATGTATACTTGCGGTAAGGGAAGTTTGTTTTGATATATTTTTCTGGGTACTATTATTTACAATCTGATAAAAATCGTTGTAATTAAAACTAGTTTGGAAATTGTATTTTAAAGTGTTTATTTTTTTACTTATTCCGAACTCAGAATTGAAAATATTTTCAGGATTATTTAGCATCATGAGGGTGCTAAATTGCTCTATCCCGGTTAATTCTGTAGCCGACTTAATGTTTTTAACTCTCTGGTGATAACGTACCCTGGCATTCACTAAAAAATTATTATACAGGCTGAATTTATAATAGGTTAACCCAAGGCTGTGGTACAATGTGTTTTCCAGATTAGCATTGCCCCTGTAAACGCTGCTGAAGTTTTGTAGCATAAAATTATTTGCCAATTGGATTACAGAAGGAAACCGGGCATTTAAACTATAATCAAAATTAATTTTTTCGCTACTTTTAAGGTCTGCTTTTATTGAAAATTGTGGTAGTAACAGCGTTTTAAAATTATTTTCCTTTTCTAACAACTGCCGGGTTTGCCAATTGTAAAAATGATAAAATAAAGCGGGCTTAAAAATAAATTTCCCTGTCTGGAACTTATATTCCAGTCCGGCGAAGACATCTGTAAAATTGTATGTAAAATCATTACCAAAACCAGATGAGGAGAAATTATTCTCTTCTCCGCCTGGCAGTAATTGCAGGTCTTCCGAATACAATTTGTTTAGCAGTAAATTAGCACCTACGGAGATATAAATATGATTAAAACTATTCAGCACCCAATAATCTTTTAAAGTTGCATTAAAAGAGAGGCGTTCGTTTTCCTTACTTTGAAGAATATTATAAAAAGCATCATCCTGAAGAGGAATAATCCCTTGTAAAATCTGTTGGTTTGTAAGCCAGTTAAACCGGGGTTTATCTTTCATATAATTGAATGCAGATTCCACAGTTCCCGTGTGTTTTTCATCAAACCTCCGGCTGTAAGCTACATCTTGTTTAAGGTTTAAACCTGTGGTACTTGCAAGGTTACGTATTTCATTATCCTGAAAAGGGTTCCCTGTGGTTATGAGTCCGGTATTTTGATTATCCGTTATTTTAAATGATGTGTTTAATGATAGATCTTCGTCATAGCCCGGTTCATAATCCAGGGTTACTTTCCCGAGAATAAACTGATTTCCAGTAAATCCGGTGCTGTTTCTTTCTTCAATAAACGGATTGTCAGACACGTATTCATTTAACGTTCTTGTTTCGGTTTCCGTATCGGTGTTGGTGGCTATCACATATGCATTTACATCAGTTTTACTGTTTATGCTTTGCCTAATGTTAAAAGCTCCAAACCGGTTTATGTTGGCCTTAAAATCATTATTGATTAAATACCGGGAAAAATCATCATTGTACATAGTGGTGTAGGAGCCGGTATCTTCCATTAACTTCCCAAATCCTCCTTCAAAATCTATATAATCCCGGAAAGTAAAACTCTTTATTCCAATATTGTTTATATCACCAATGAAGTTCACATTGGTTTTTGGACTGTAATAGAAAATATTGGGGTGAATGAGATAGTGATCGTCATTACCATAGCCGTAACCAGCTTCTATATCTCCAAAAATAAATTTTTTCTTATCCTCTTTTAGCTTCACATTCATAGCCATTTCATCGCTATCCTGCAACCCTTTTAGAAAAGGTATTTCATTGTAATTATCCAGGATCTCAACTTTATTAACAGCATCAGAAGGAATATTATTCACCGCCAGCTTGCTGTCGCCGGTAAAAAATGTTTTGTTTTCAACTAAAACCCTGGTTACTTTTTTGCCCTGTACTTTTACATTGCCTTCCCTGTCTACTTCCACACCGGGTAAATTTTTCAATAAATCACGTAATTTGCGTTCACCACCATCTGCAAAGCTTTCTACATCATAAATAAGGGTATCTTGTTTTACTATCAGGGGAATTTTATAATTTATAACCACCTCATCCAGTTCGTTGGTGGCAGGTTTCAGCACAAAGTTTTTTCCTTTATTCTCATTAGTAGTGGAAAAGGTAAAATGTTGTGGTTGATACCCCAGGTAACTAACACTTACCTCATAGGTAGCGTCTTGTTGTAATTTTAAGGAATAGGTACCATCAGCTTTGCTGATGGCAAAGGTCATTTGCACGTTGTCTGATATAGGTTTTGCGAGAATATTGGCATTGGGTAACGGGGCAAGGCTGTCATTTACCTTTCCGGAAAGTATAATTTCCTGCCCAAAGATTAAATTCATGGAAAGAAAACCAATAATTATTAAAAAAAACTTACTTGATTTTATCACAGTTTTTAATTGCCTGTTTATGTGTAATATTAATTAGTGTAATTGAGAGAAATCATTTTTTTTACCCTCAAACATCATTGAATTTATATTGTAATTAACCAGGTTTCGTTATCTGAACCGGGTAATTTATATTACAGAATACATCTTTTGATCTATAATTTAACTATATATATCATTTGCTTCTAAACAGGTATAAAATTTAATTGGGTGCGTTAATTTTTACATTAGGATAATTTATATAATGACTCCAATTCTGTATATATCTGCATGTAATAAAGCAAATAAAAATAGGTGAAAATAAATTTTCATTGCATAATTAACGTTGCAGAGCAATCCCTGATTAATCATTAAAAAAATTAGTGTTGGCTTCCTTCGTAATTTCTTCAAACTCTTTTTCTGAGATATATTTTCCTTCTTCGGGTTTTGGAAGAGATATCCCCTCTGTTAAGTTTAGAGAAATTTCAGATGCATAGAGGGTAACTTTTTCATTTATTTCTAACATTAAAATCAAACCGGGTAGACCATTGTAATGTATCGGCCCAAAAGTTGAGGGGATTTCCGGGGCAAACCATGCAATAATATTTTTATATGCCTGCTGGTTATTTCTGTTAGTATAAGGAATACTTACGTTTGCCTTGTAACACATAAAGTTTAGGATTTTCTGTTGTTCATCGGTAATGTCCCAATCCAAACTATCTATATCATATATTACATTATATATTTTTCCTGAAAAATCAATATTACGCACAGTTTGTTGTTTATTCAAATCAACATAATAATTACTTGAAACTCCAAAAGCCATTTTGGCAACTTTATTCATAAGTTCTTCCTCCTCGGAGCGAAACAACTTCCTGTCTTCAAAAAAAGCTGATTGTTTCTCGTTAAACATTAATGTAAATGTCATGAACTGTGTTGCTTTACCCATTCCATCAAGTATTTTTTGAACCCTGTAATCTTCATGGCTCTTTTTTTCTTCTTTCTGGAGAGTCAATTTATAGGAAATAATACCATTGTTCACTTGTCCGTAACTGCCAAACTTAAGAAATAAGGCCAATATTATTAATAACTTTTTTCTCATATTTCTATTAATCAAATAAAGCTGTATAAAACGTTAACCCTGTAAAATTCATACTTCCGATTGCTTCAGGCTTTTCTTTTTAGACAACTAATTTATATTAATTAATTTTAGCACCACCCATTACTATAAAATATACCCATTAAGTCATTCACAAAATTTACACCCTCATTATCAACATCCATTGAGTTTTAACTTCCATTAATACTTCATATACTAACTCAAAGCAGTCTACCTGCTGTTCAGGAATAAAACTTCAGAAGTGTTTATTTCAATATCAGCTATATTCCTCTCTTTAGAATAAGCTTCA
This sequence comes from uncultured Flavobacteriaceae bacterium, assembly GCA_937901915.1. Taxonomy (GTDB): domain Bacteria; phylum Bacteroidota; class Bacteroidia; order Flavobacteriales; family Flavobacteriaceae; genus Abyssalbus. Next base: position 10,897 of record CALGUD010000071.1, on the reverse strand, counting down.
GATATGGAAAATTTCATAAAACCCAATTTTCCGAAACAATGTTAAGTAAGAATAATATTTCTTAGTTATTCCCGGCCCTGGTCTTTTCTAAACCGGGCTATTCTTTTATCTGCAATAGCATAAAATTCTTCCTGGGAAATACTGTTTTTCAATAATGGCAAGTCAATCTTTGGCTCATCTTCTGAAAATTTGACGGATTTTAATTGATAAATAACTTTATCCATATGAAGTTCCATAATTAACCCAGGTAAATTTTGAAAGCCCAAAGGTCCATAATTAACAGGTATTTCCGGAGTATACCAGGCTATAACCTGCCTTTCACTTAATCCTTTAGATCCTACGACTTTTATAATTGTAGTGGCTTTATAAGATTTGTGTTTACCTGTCATTTTTGACTCCTTTTCCATGGTCCATCTTAGTTCATCAGGTTTACTTATTATAGTGAATTCCTGGTCAAACATATTCAGTTTACAGATACGCAGGTCTTCCTCTTTTGAATAGTGCCAAACATCATTTCCTTTACATGAAGCAAGAGCAATTTTTCTATGATAAGGGTTTGCATTATCTGCTTCTAATATTTTATTAACTTCGAATAGAGAACCATGTGTGTTGAAGGTTAAAGTAAACTCAAGCTTCGAGATTTCCTTATTTACACCTTCCATTAACTCCCTTGCGGTTTGGTCCTTTATATCCTCAGTGTTTATATTTGATATTACGGAATAGGTTGCCTTGCCGTTTAACTGCGAAAAACAGTTAAAAGTGAGCATTAAAACAACAACAAAACACAAAATGTGTATATATTTCATTTGGTATAATTTTAATTGGTAAATTTTTAAAGTAAGATGCTGAATAAAGAATTCTTAAACTATTCAACATCTTACAGGGTTTTAATTAGTCCCCGTTTTGCTGAGCATAACAAGAGTCAAATACTGTGGAAAATACATCGTAATTATCCCCTCCACAGGCTTCTTCAGCTAAAGTTGCCAGGGCATAACAATCTACATGTCCTGCCTGACGCTCTTCAAACGCTTTAGCGTGTAAGCTGGCACTAAAAAATAATACTACCATAAAAGTTCCAAATACTTTTTTCATTAGTTAATAAATTTAAGATTAATAAATAAGTTAATTGGATATCCGCCTCAAACATAAAAATTTAAATATTAAATTGAAAGAAAAATCAACATATTTTTGAATATTTAGAGAATATTTTCTCACTGTGTATAATTTGTGTATTGTTTGTGTATATATTGTGTTTAATATACTTTTAAAATAAAATATAATTATAAAGGACAAAATTTTCTGTTAATATTTTTCTTACAAATAAATTTTAATGTTGAAAGTGGAATTATTTACAAAGAAGATATTTCATTTTTCAGGCAAATAAAAAAATGGAATTCATGAAAATCCAAGTTGTTCATAACCCTTTTTTGTTTTAACATTTCTTCCCTTAATTATTTTCTAACTTTAAGGGAAAGATTATGTATTAAATAACCCTTTATTTTAGCGAAAAATGAGTTCAAAAACCTACATAAAAGGACGTGGGGCTCAATTAAACACCCATAACAAATTCTCAGCACTTTCGCATGAAATGCGTGATGATTTCCTAGAGTATTGCAGACTGGAAGGAGAAGAGGCGGATAAAAACAAAACGGAATACATAGAAGTTTTCCCTAAAACCATTGTCAATAAGGTGGATAGTCCGGATGTGGGAATGATGTATTCCATGAATGCTTATCAGGGTTGTGAGCATGGCTGTATATATTGTTATGCCCGGAATGTGCATGAATATTGGGGCTATAGTGCGGGATTGGACTTTGAGCGGAAAATACTCGTAAAAAAAGATGCTCCTAAACTCCTGGAAGAGAAGTTAAGAAGTAAAAACTGGAAAGCGCATACCATAGTGATGTCCGGCAATACGGATTGTTACCAGCCGGCGGAGCAAAAATACCGCATTACAAGAAAATGCCTTGAAGTTTTTTTAAAGTATAAGCATCCTGTGGCTATGATAACCAAAAATGCATACATTACCCAAGACCTTGATGTTTTAAAAGAACTTGCTAAGGATAATCTTGTGGGCGTAAACATATCTATTACTTCTTTATCCGAAGATACCCGAAGAATACTTGAACCCAGAACTGCATCCATAAAAAAACGTCTTGAAACGGTTAAAACATTATCTGAAAATGGCATTCCGGTTAATGTTATGCTGGCACCTATAATCCCGTCTATAAACAGTCATGAAATTTTACCATTGGCAAAAGCAGCTGCAGATCATGGTGCTTTGTCCATTGCTTTTACAATTGTAAGGCTCAATGGGGCTATAGGTCAAATATTTACAGACTGGATTAAAAAAGCGTTGCCTGATAAGGCAGATAAAGTGCTTCATCAAATTGAATCCTGCCATGGAGGCTCTCTGAACGACAGCCGTTTTGGAGTACGTAAAATCGGTGAGGGTAAAATTGCCGAACAAATACATAGCCTTATAAAAATTGCCAGGCATAAATATTTTAAAGAAAAAACCTATCCTGCACTTAATACATTCTTGTATGAAGAACAAAAGGCTTTTCTAAACAGGACAAGCAATGGGCAGATGGAATTGTTTTAAGATATGATTGAGGTAATATTATTATCTTCTTTTACTGATGATAACCAGAGATTCAACCCTTTCGGGGTTGGGATTTATAGTATCCTTTTAAACCACAGGACGAGCCTGTGGTTAAATGTATTAAACTCTTTCAGAGTTTAGGTGAGAACAAGCCAGTGTGGTGTATTGAAAAGATTGCTTCACTGCGTTCGCAAAGACGGTTCTTACGCAATTACTTTATGCCTTCCCATTCTGCATAAAACTGTTTTAAATACAGTTCCATGAATTCATGTCTTTTAGCAGCTATTTTTTTAGCCGAAGTTGTATTCATTTTGTCTTTTAACAACAATAGTTTTTCGTAGAAATGGTTTATGGAAGGTGCATTGGAATTTTTATACTCTTCTTTGGTCATATTTAAATTAGGTACTATTTCCGGGTTATATAATGGCCTTTTTTTAAATCCGCCGTAACTAAAACATCGTGCTATTCCTATAGCCCCAATAGCATCGAGCCTATCGGCATCCTGAATAATTTCAAGCTCTTTTGAATTAAAATCCTGACTAAAATTTCCTCCTTTAAAGGAAACATTTTTAATGATATTTTCAATATGCTTAATAATGTCCCCGTCAACTTTTATACTTTTTAAAAATTCTCGAGCTTTTTTCGGACCAATAGTTTCATCTCCCTCATGAAATTTATAATCTGCTATGTCATGTAGCAAAGCTCCTAAACCAATTACTAACGGATCAATTCCCTTTTCATCTTTTGCAATAAGTAAAGCATTATTAAATACACGTTGAATATGAAACCAATCGTGTCCGCCTTCGGCATCTTTTAATGATTCTTTTACAAAAACAATGGTTTTTTCAATAATTTCTGTATTGCTCATTACCTTACAATATCATTTTTAATGTTTTTTTCAACCATCCCCAGAAGTTCTTCAATTGGATAACTATTTACAGGTAAGGGTTTATGAATATTGAATTTTATGTGAGCACCCAAACCCATGGGAAATTTTCCATACTTCTGCATTTTCCATGAATTGTTAATTGTAATCGGCACTACCAGTGCTGAAGGCATATTTTCAATGAGTACTTTTAAGCCTTTTGTTTGAAATTTCCTGGGGATTCCGGTCTTGCTTCGTGTACCTTCTGGAAAAATTACTGCCGATCTTTTATTTTCTTCTAAATACTTACCAAACTTTATAATAGCCGGGATTGCCTGTTCGGGATTCTTTCTGTCTATTAAAGCAGATCCGCCATGCCTGAGATTATAAGAAACACTGGGAATTCCTTTAGCCAACTCTATTTTACTTATAAATTTAGGGTGATGCTTGCGTAAATACCAGATAATTGGTGGAATATCGTACAGGCTTTGATGATTGGATACAAAAATTATCGGTTTATCAGTTGGTATGGTATATGAGTTTTTATAAGAATAACGGGTGCCTAAAAGATTGGTACACCGCATTAAAAACCAATTCATAATGTATACTGTTCTTCTATGGGTGTTATACCCGAACACATTTAGGGCAATCCACTGCACAGGGTGAAAAAAAATCAAACAGAAAAAAAAGAAAACCCCATACATAATACTTAAGGGATAGGATATTATTTTAGTCATTTTTAAAGGTTGGTTATGATAATGGTTGTAAAATTAATTATATGTTTTACATTCAGAACAGGCATTATAAAAAAATGATCAATTTAATCAAAGAAATGACTTTTTCAACTACTTTCTCTGGAGGAATAGTTCTCATTACATTTTCGTATCCCCGGGGAAGTTTATTGCCATAAACAGAAGTAGGGATTAAAGGATATTTTTCCTTGTCGGATAATAATGCATTATCCATATCCTGGCCAAAAGGGTAAAATCCGGCATAAGGATGTGAAATTCCCCAAAGCGTCACCGTTTTAATGCCATAAATGGCTGCCAGATGCGCATTTCCACTATCCATAGACAGCATAAGGTCTAAATTGGAAATCAGGGCAAGTTCATCATCAAACGATAATTTCCCTACCAGGTTAATTGCATTTTTATATTTATCGGCTAAATCTTCAAGTATTTCTTTTTCTTCATCCCCTCCACCGAGCAAAATTAATTTACAGTTATTGGTGCCATTGAGTCTGTCCAGTACTTTCTCCATCAGATCAATTGGGTACATTTTTCCTGAAAAGGCAGCAAATGGGGCAATTCCGATCCACTTTTTGGCTTCAGAACCAATAATTTCTATAATGCTTTCCTTTAATTTTTTTTGGGGTGGAAATGAATGTTCGGAAAGGTCAACAGGAAAACCCATTTTTTCAAAAACGTCGGCATAACGTTGATGCGTGGTTTTTAGCTGGTAAAACTGTTTGCCGGAAGTGAGAAACCTTTTTTCTGTCCTTCCTTTATCAATTTGTATAAAAGGCATACCTCTCATTATAAAAAAAACTTTAAGAATATTGCTGCGCAAAACATTATGCAGGTCTGCCACCGCATCTATTCCTGTTTTTTTTAATTCGACAGAAAGTTTTTTTAGTCCGGATATCCCCCGATGCCTTCCATTGGTATCAACGCCATAAAAATTCAGGTTTTCAATATCATCAAATAATGGCTTAAAAAAGGGCTTTGATAGCATGGTGATTTTTAAATCCGGGTATTGACTACACAGCGTCCGAAGCACAGGAACGGTCATGGCAACATCTCCCATTGCAGATAAACGGATAACCAGAATATGCTTTATAGATTTATTTTTTTGGCCCAAAACCGGTTTATTTAATAATTTTTTATACCAGAAATCATTTCTTGTTCTGGTAGAGTACAGGATTTAACTCTTCATCATTATACATTTTCATTTGTTTATAAACCTTCATGTACTTATCACCATTTTCTATATCGGCAAGCAATTGATCAATTGCTGAAGATAAATCCGCCTTTTGTTCAAGGAGAACCTGGAGTTTAGCCCGGCATTTAAGCTTGTGGCTTTCTGACGCCTCTTCTCTCTCAACTTCTTCCTGCATATGGTATATTTTTAAGGACAGAATAGACAACCTGTCTATAGCCCACGCAGGACTTTCGGAATTTATAGTGGCATTGGGTTTAGGTGCAATATTTTTGTATTTCTCTAGAAAATAACTGTCTATATATTCTACCGTATCGGTCCTGTCCTGGTTAGATGCATCAATTTTTCTTTTAAGGTCCAATGCCTCTACAGGATCTATTGCAGGGTCCCGAATAATATCTTCATAGTGCCATTGTACTGTATCGATCCAATTTTTTCTATATAAAAGATGCTCTATTTTATCTGCAGGATAGGGGTTATTAAAAGGCTGATATACATTATCTAAAATGTGGTATTGTTGAATGCTTTTTTCAAATATATCAAAGGCTAACTCACTGAACATAACTCTTATTTTAATTATTACAAATATACTTTTAATTAATTACTTTTGATAAGTGCTCAATTGATAAAAAGCTCAAAACAAATGAAAATTCATCATATTGCTAAGGAAAACTCCGTTTTAAACACATTTTTGTCCGAAATCAGGGATATTTCAGTCCAAAAAGACAGAATGCGGTTTAGGAGAAACATAGAGCGTATTGGTGAAATACTGGGTTATGAGTTGAGCAAAACGCTGAATTATGAAATGAAGGGAATTAAGACCCCTCTGGGAGAAAAAAATACTTTCTTAATAAGTGATAAAATAGTGATTTGTTCAGTATTAAGGGCTGGTTTACCATTACATCAGGGTTTATTAAATTATTTTGATAATGCCGACAGCTCCTTTATATCTGCATACAGGCACCATGAAAACAATGAAGATAGTTTTAAGATCATTGTAGAGTATTTAGCGTCTCCTGCATTAGACAATAAAATACTGATCCTTGCGGATCCTATGCTGGCCACAGGAAGATCCTTGGTATCAACTTATGAAACGCTGAAGAATATGGGAACACCTAAAGAAATTCACCTTGTTTCGGCTATCGGGGCAAAAGACGGTATTGAATATATTAAAAACCACTTTGATACTGATACCCATTTGTGGATTGCCGATATAGATGACAGTTTAAATCAAAGAGGTTATATCATTCCGGGATTGGGTGATGCGGGTGACCTTTCGTTTGGGGATAAGCTATAGCATCAATACTACGAAAGGCAGAATAATAAAGGTCCACAGTAAAAATTCCTTATACCACCATTTTTTTATCAATTCAATATAATTTGTCATAATAATAGCTAATGGAAATCCCATAAAAATAAATTCTGATGTTCTTTCATTATTGGAAAGTAATGAAATAAATAAACTCACCAGAAAGGCCACTATTACCAGTAGTATTGAAGATTGTTCTTCAGATAGTTTTGATTTGATATTCGCAAAATATGAAAATGTGGCGAGTATGCCAACTAACAAAATATAGAGAAAGGGTATAAGGTACCTCAAGTCTAAATATTTTTCTATGTGGAGTTCTATTTTAAAATCCAGGATACCTGACAGTTTATCCAGCTGGTTAGTTAAATAAAAAAAGGTTACAGCAAAAATGCATACGGTTATAATTGCCACTAAAGGAATTAACCAATTTCTGATATCTTTTAACCCATAATGCAAAATAGCTACAAAAACCAAAAAAAAGAATAAGATTGCCCACTCATAAAAAATAGTGGCAAGGCAAATCCACAAAGAGGCATCAAAGAGTTTTAATTTTATCTGTATATATGATTTTAGACTTATAATTCTCCTTATAGCAAGTAAAATGAACAAATTGGAAATAATAATTTCCATATTACTGAATGTGTAGGGAAAAAAGCTTAAAATGAGTACAAAAAGCAATGCTGCATAAGTATTATCCCGGGTCAGGCCATTTTTTTTGCTAATAAAATTGGTTAAAAAAACACTTCCCAGAATTAGGATCAGAATACCCAATAATTTCAATAGAGAAAGAATATCGCTACTTGTTTTCAGAAGAAAAAAATGTACGCCAAAAAAGAAAAAAATCAAAAAGATGATTATAAAAATAAAATTTATAGGGCGTGTTTTTCCAAAAACGGATGCTACCATTGTTTATTTTAAAGGTTTAATGAATCCTTTTTTATGAAATCTACATAAAAATTATGTAATTTTGCAACGTAAAATTAAGAACTTTTTATAGATGAAAGATTTTTTTGAAGGTATACAGTATTTATTTGAAGAAATTTTATTTGCTCCATTCCAGGCTTTACGTTTTATGGATAATTGGTGGGGGGCTAATATTATTAATTGGTTATTTGCAATTGTTGGCCTGGTAGCAATAGTATACTGGACGTTACAGCTTAAAAAATTTAACGACAATAACGAAGAGAATAAGGATATTACGGCCCATTCTTATTTATAAATCAAATCCGATATCTTTTCTAAAATACATCTTATCAAAATGTAGTTTTTCTATACTTTGATAGGATTTTTTTAGTGCCTTACGGAAATCTTTATCTTGTGAAGTTATAGCAAGGACTCTTCCTCCGTTCGTTACTGCTTTACCATTTTCGAGTTTAGTCCCGGCATGAAAAACTATGGAATCATTAATTTTTTCTGTCCCGGTAATTTCTTTTCCTTTTTCATACACATCCGGATAACCTCCTGAAACAACCACCACTGTTGTTGCGGATTGTTCATCTATTTCCAAATCTATTTCATTTAAGGTTGCATTTGCAGTTGCTTCAAAAAGATCGACCAGGTCATTTTTTATTCTCGGTAATACAACTTCAGTTTCCGGATCACCCATTCTCACATTGTATTCTATAACATAAGGTTCATTACCCACTTTTATTAACCCGATAAAAATAAAACCTTTGTATGGTATCTCATCTTTTTGAAGGCCCTCTACGGTAGGCTTTATGATCCGATCTTCCACTTTTTTCATAAAAGCAGCGTCTGCAAAGGGAACCGGCGAAATAGCTCCCATACCGCCTGTATTTAAGCCTGAGTCTCCTTCACCTATACGTTTATAATCTTTAGCAGTCGGTAACGTTAAGTAGTTTTTACCATCGGTTAAAACAAAAACACTAAGTTCAATCCCACTTAAAAACTCTTCAATCACAACTTTTTTACTGGCACTGCCAAATTTAGCATCTACCAGCATACTTTTAAGCTCGGTCTTGGTTTCTTCGAGATCCTTAATGATCAATACACCTTTCCCCGCCGCTAATCCGTCAGCTTTCAAAACATAAGGAGGTTTCATGGTTTCTAAAAAACCATATCCAGCCTCTACAGTTTCGGCAGTAAAACTTTGATATGCTGCCGTAGGTATGCTGTGCCTGGCCATGAACTGCTTGGCAAACTCTTTGCTCCCCTCTAACTGAGCGCCTATTTTAGAAGGGCCTATTACAGGGATGTCTTTTAATTCAGGGGCTTCTAAAAAGTAATCATGAATTCCTTGTACCAATGGGTCTTCCGGGCCTACAACTACCATTTGTATATCCTCCTTAATTACTAATTCTTTTACAGCATTAAAATCGGTAGCACTTATATTCACATTTGTGGCCAACTCATGGGTGCCCGCATTTCCGGGAGCTACAAAAAGTTTATTGATTTTAGGGCTTTGATTTAACTTCCAGGCAAAAGTGTGTTCCCTGCCGCCGGAGCCTAATACAAGAATATTCATGTGTTTTATTTTAGAGGGTACAAAGGTACAAGCCTTTTAGAAAAAATAATAATTAAGGAGTACCTTATTTGTATTCTTTTGGTTTTTGCATCACCCAAGCCTTTTGAATTCTATCGCACTAATAAAGAATAAAATAAAAATTATCAACTTAAAGCCCCCTCTATCTCCCCCAAAGGGGGAGGATTTTTGTACACCCGACACCTGACATCGGACATTCAACTTAAAGTTATTGGCTAATTGGGTATAAAACTCTACATTTTGCACTCTCCCGCCTAAGGGTTGTCTTTAAAAACAGCTTCGTTGCGGATAATCCTGCTGCTTAAAATGCTTCTTTTCTTTAATAGCAACGGAACTATGATGGAGAAAAACACGATACCGTTAAACCGCACTAGCATAGACTCAAATAAAAGTGAAATAAAAAGAATAAGAAAAACCGAAAACTCATTCCGGCTTCTTCTCATTTGTATGGCCAGTAGTATAATAATTGCAATTAATATCCCAGTACCCAGTATTCCGGTTTGTATCCAGGTTTGAAGAAACTGGTTGTGAGTATTGTATTGCTCGGCATAATTTTCCTGATAATTTAATTCCTTGTATTTCCTTGTTAAAACATCATTTGCATCGCCTATGCCATAACCAAAAAAGGGAGCTTCCTTTATAGCTTCAATACTTGCATCCCAGGATAATAACCGTGCCCTCTCGGAGATGGTCGCATTGTAATCTTCCGGATTCCCTGAATCTTCAAACTCAAATATTCGTGGGTTTTTCAAAAACACGATAGATCCCAATACAAAGATAATAAGCATTGAATATTTTTTACTTTTCTCTGTAATATTAAATATAAGTAAGAGGGATATAATCATTAAAATAAAATAAGCTGCCCTTGATGCAAGGAGATACAGATATAAAAACAGGATAATTACAACCAGTAATTTTAACCTGGAATTGAGTTTCTTTTTTAAATAAAAACTCAACACTAACAATATATACAGAGATACATAACTGGGACTCACCAGCCTTGAGAATCCCGACCCTATAAAATAATCCCACCCATTAACCAACGCATCAATCCATAAAGAAAAATGCGATACAGAAGCTTCAAACGCATTATTAGTTTTTGCAGCCAACAGGGCATGGTTTAAGGCAAGGGAGAGGTTTATAAAAAAAGAAACTACTAAGCCGAGTAATAAAAAATCAAACAATTTTCTAACAGAGAGTGCATCTTCCTTTACAAACAGAAAAATAACCGGGAATAAGAACAAGGCTAAAGACCTTTGTACTAATGCTATGCCGTCAGATAGATTTTCTGTATAAATTAAACTTAGCGTAATTACTATAAAATATAATGGAAAAAGTAGGAGCATTTTATTTTCAGAAACATACTTCCTGGGTGACCTGAATATATTGATGCACCCGAAGATAATGGACACTATAAAAAAGGGAGTTGGAAGATTGATGTCTAATGGCAATAAAAAGAAAGCGATGTACAGACTATTCCAAAAGATATTAAGAACAAGGTTGTTGTTTTCATCTCTGTAAAACAATTCTTTTAGTTCCGATATGCTTTTAGTTAATATCAAAAATCTTTATTTGTTTACAAAGTAAAGAATATATTGGCAATAAATGTTTAATCGTGTAATCGTTTAACTGTTTAATCGAGTTAGGATATACAATGATTTTAGTCTTAAGTCTTGC
>CALGUD010000070.1 GCA_937901915.1 uncultured Flavobacteriaceae bacterium | reverse complement strand
AAATAACAATATATAACAAAAAAAGTCGGAAGAATAATCTTCCGACCATGAATAGCTGTAAAGTGGCCTTTTTGTTATAAACTACTGGTTCAGAAATTGATAACTCCTATTACGAAGTACGATTTACGATTTACGAATTTGTTTAATTAACATACACAGTTAACAACTAACATAATACGATTACACGATTCAACGGTTCCACAATTAAACAATTCTTAAATCAAAAAATAAAATACCCTCATAATCAAATCCTATTTATCAATTGTAAGGATTAGCATAATAATTGACTAAATTTGCATAGTAAGTAAATAAGTTAGAAATTAAAATCAAATCGTATGGCTTTAGAAATAACTGATGCTACTTTTGAAGAAGTAGTTTTAAAAAGCGACAAACCAGTAATGGTAGACTTTTGGGCAGCATGGTGTGGTCCATGTAGAATGGTTGCTCCCATTATAGAACAAATAAGTGAAGAATATAAAGATAAAGCCGTTGTTGGTAAGCTCGATGTAGATGCTAACCAGGAATTTGCAGCTAAATATGGTGTTCGGAATATACCCACAGTACTCATATTTCAAAACGGTGAAATTGTTGGACGCCAGGTAGGTGTTGCGCCAAAAACAACATATGCTGAGGCTTTAGATTCGCTACTTGCTTAAAAGTTCGCTCACAATAAAAATATAAAGGTTTGGCTGTTGGCTAAACCTTTTTTATTTTAGGTGGGTGCAACCCCGCAATAAGCGGGGTCGGGCTTCCCGATAACCATCGGGACGCTGTATCTTTTATAAAATTGTTATTGACTGCGCTCATATCAATTTTATAAAAGGATGTCGCTTCAATCCCTTGCACAAAAAACCAGTACTCATGAAAATTCAACAAGAACTTAATAACATCCAACTCTTTAAAAACCTCGAACTTCTGGCCAACCAGGTAGTAGAAGGTTTTATAAGCGGTATGCACAAGAGTCCGTTTCACGGATTTTCATCGGAATTCTCCGAACATAAGATATATAACCAGGGAGAGAGTACCCGTCATATAGACTGGAAATTATTTGCAAAAACAGACAAGCTTTACACTAAACGGTATGAAGAAGAAACCAATTTACGGTGCCATCTCATTGTAGATAATTCTTCTTCCATGCATTATCCGCAGCGAAAAGAACAAACACTGCTAAACTTAAATAAAATAGGCTTTTCGGTTATGGCAGCCGCTGCCATGATGAATCTGTTAAAGCGCCAGCGCGACGCAGTTGGCTTAAGCATATATTCGGATCAATACGACTTTTACGCGCCGGAAAAAGGCAGTGAACGTCATTTCCAGATGCTTTTAAATACTTTGGAAGAGGCTTTGGTGTCCCCACCAAAAGACAAGCAAACAAAAACATATACCTTTCTTCATCAAATAGCAGAGAAAATACACCGCAGAAGCATGATTTTTCTTTTTACGGATATGTTTCAGACCGAAACCGGAGAAGAAGAACTCTTTAATGCCCTGCGCCACTTAAAGCATAACAAACATGAAGTTATCCTTTTCCATGTATTAGATAAAGAAAAGGAATTGAACTTTAATTTTAACAATCAACCCAAGCGCTTTATTGATGTGGAAACCGGAGAGCATATTAACTTGTATGCTGAAAACATCAAAGAAAACTACGAAAAAGCCGTGAGGACATATTTTGATACACTTAAACTTAAGTGCGGACAGTACAAAATAAAATATGTAGAAGCCGATACTTCAAGGGATATCAATAAAATACTACTTACCTATTTAATTGAGAGGCAGAAGTTTGTTTGAAAATATTCATTCATCTATACCGCACTTTTCATCCTCACAATGAAAGATTCCTTTTCCTTGCTTTTTAGATTTTTAAGATAAATGCATACATAGTTAATTTGAAAACAGCAGTATAGATAGAATCAATTTACAAATAACAATACTTTGTTAAACTTTTATCTCCACTCTTTTTTAAAATTTTTTCATCAACTGCCCATTTTAAATCCCTACTTGCTGTTGCTTGGCTAATTTCTTTAAAATGGTATAAATAATCTTTTCGGCTAAATAGTTTCTTTTCAACTTTTGTTTTGAAAAATTCAACCCTTTCTCTTACTGTAAGGGTTCTATTCTGTGTTTTAAGTAGATTTTCTAACGCTTGTAATATAATGTTTAACATGAACTCTATAAAGGGTGTAGAATTTCCTATTTTATCTGAAAGACCGAGTACTCGATAATACTCCTCCTGATTTTTTTTGATAAGTAATTCAACAGGCAAAAATTCAAATACGGAGTACTGTTGCATTAAGATTAATGTCTGCCACAGCCGGCCCATTCGCCCATTACCGTCTATAAACGGGTGTATGTACTCAAATTCATAATGAAAAACACAGCTTTTTATAAGTAGTAAATCTTCATCTTTCTTTAGGTAATCTAAAAGGTCGTTCATTAATCCTCGTACCATATCACCCCCTGGAGCCATATGCTTCAATTCAGAGCCTTGAACAATACCCACGTTTTTAGTCCGTAACTTTCCTGCATCGTTTACTAAGCCTTTCATCAAAATACTATGAGCCACCTCTAAATCTTTTAAGTTATTTGGATTAAAATCATTCAGTTTATCGTAAACAGCTATAGCATTTTGCACTTCTAACAAGTCTTTTTTTGGAGCAATTACCCGTTTATTCCCAAACAATGCCGTAATCTGCTCTTCGGTTAGGGTATTGCCTTCTATTTCTAATGAGGACTGAATGGTTTGAATACGGTTCTTTTTCCGCAAAGCGGTAGGGGGTTTGTATAAGTGAGCTGCATTGACCTCGCCAATTTTTTCAGAAATAGCAACTATCAATTGCAAGATTATTGTGGTTATGTGATAAGGTGGTTTTGACATGATAGTATCATTTGATACTATCAAAGATAAAGAATCATTATAAAATAGTCTAACTATTAGCTTAATTCCTTAGTTGACTTCGAGAGCCTCTCCGCCTTTATTTTCTATGGTCTGTACGGGATTGTTTCCTTGCCTTCGGCTCTGAAACGGCCCAAAAGGTGGCCCTGCAATTCCTAACGTAAGCCTTTCCCAACTACGTTGGGATATCTTTTTCTTTTAGAGCAAGCTAAAGCAAGCTCCCTTTGGACGGGATTGTTTCCTCGCCCTCGGCTCGGAAACGGCCCAAAAGGTGGCCCTGCAATTACGCAAGCCTTTCCCAACTACGTTGGGAACTTTTTTATTTCCTTCACATTAGAAAGCAAGCTTTCCATGTTCAGAAATAAAAAAGAGGCCGTCTAAAAAGTATTAGGCGGTCTTTTTATTTTAGGTCATACTACTTTCATTCTAACTTTGGGAAGAGTTATTAGTTAATAAGTTATTAGTTAATTGGTTTTGATTTAAGATTAGTATGGTCTTAAAGCTACCTTATTAAGGTTGTGTGCCATAGCAATAAGCCCTATTTCGGTTTCTACTTTATCAAGCCCTCTTAACAAAAAGCGTTTGAAGTTCATGTTTTGCTTTATATTACCAAAAACAGCTTCTACATCCCAAGACCTTCGTTTACGATGCGCAATGCCTTCTTCACTGAGCAATAGGTTTCTAGCTTTTTGTTTGAGCCTTATCAGGTTATGGTTCCGTTCAATGATCCTGTTGCCCTGTGCCTTGTGGCACATTGCGCGAAGTGGGCAGCCACTACAGTTTTGTGCCTGATACCTTTTTACCTGTTGGACATATCCCGTTTTGGTTTTCCTTGTTGTTTCCTCTATACAGCTCATTTGCTGTCCCATAGGACAATAGTAGGTATCAGATTCTTCATTATAGTAAAAGTTGTCCGGATGAAAAGGGTTTTCTTTATGCTTTTTGTCATGTTGCTCTTTATGGAAGTAGTTGTACTTGACAAAAGCAGTAATGTTTTTGTTTTCTAAAAGCTGTAAATTCTCTTCACTTCCATAACCTGCATCTGCAGTGACTGTCTCAGGTGGTTGTCCATAGGATTCAGTATGCTCATTTAAATGGCCTATCAGGGCTGTTGTGTCAGCTACATCCTGGGACAAGGTGTAGTTAGCGATAAATTGGTTATTGGTAGATGCCTGGATGTTGTAACACGGCTTTAACTGTCCGTTTTGCATGTGGTCATCCTTGGTGCGCATAAAAGTAGCATCGGGATCTGTTTTACTGTAACTGTTCCTTTGTCCCAAAATGGCTTCTTGCTCTTGGTACTTTTCCAGGTTCTTTGGCCAATTCTTCTTGCCATAGGTGAGTTTCTTTTTGACCTTTTCATCAATATCCTTATTCTTCAAAGCTTGATTGATTGCATCTATGGTTTGGGTTACCTTCTCAGGATCGATGGCTTCAAAATCAGGTTCGTTGGGAAGCATTTGTTCTTCAGCATAAATCTTCTCCACATAAGACCATAGTTCTTTAAGCTGTTTCTTTATTCGCTCTTTACTATTTTTAATGGACTTGCCCCATACAAAAGTATAGCGGTTGGCATTGGCCTCTATTTTAGTGCCGTCCACATAAAGTTCTTTAAGGGAGAGTATCCCTTGTTCTGCCAAGAGTACTACCACCTGGTTGAAGATGCCCTTGAACTTCCCTTTCAAACGCTTGCCCCTAAAATCGTTGATCGTACCGTGATCAGGCTTGCTCTGGCCACTGAGCCACATAAAATGGACATTCTCTTGTAAAGCTTGCTCTATCTTACGAGAAGAATACATATTACGCAAATAGGCATAGATAATCACTTTAAGAAGCATGCGTGGGTGATAGCTTGAAGTGCCACCGCCTTTATAGCTTTTTTCCAAAGTCGAAATATCTATGTGATCTATTATAGTGTTTACTATTCGGACCGGATGATTTTTGGGAACCAAATCATCATAACTGGGTGGAAGTAGACTTAATTGATCCTGATGATAAGTCTTGAATACTACTTTAGTGCTCATCCTTAAAATTAAGAATCCTTGACTTTTTATACAAAAAAAAGAGACTGCCTTTTTAGACAGCCTCTTTTATTGCACCAAAGCCGTTTCATTTTCAAATTCAAACCTCATTAAACCGT
>CALGUD010000069.1 GCA_937901915.1 uncultured Flavobacteriaceae bacterium | reverse complement strand
TATTTGGATCGAAAATAGATTTTATTTGTTTTTGTAGGGATAAGGTTTTTTCGTCAAAAGGAATAGTCATATATGATTTTTGGACGTACCCAATACCATGTTCTCCAGAAATAGTTCCTTTTAATTGCACACAAAGCCGAAAAATTTCTGTTATTCCTTTGGGCAATTCATTATTCCATGCTTCATCACTCATGTTTTCTTTAATGATATTTACATGCAAATTTCCGTCTCCTGCATGTCCGTAGCAAACGGATTTAAAACCGTATTTGTTTCCTATTTCTTTTACACCTTTAAGTAGCTTAGGTAATTCTGCTCTAGGCACTACGGTATCTTCTTCTTTATAAATAGATTGACTTTTTACTGCTTCACCTACCACTCGCCTAATCTTCCATAGTTTCTCTTTTTGAGTGGCATCATCGGCAAAAAGTATTTCTCCAGTTTTAAAATTTTCTAATACCTGATAAATGAGTTCACAATCTTTATATAAAACATCCATATCATTTCCATCTACTTCAATAAGTAAATGAGCTTCAATTTTATCTTCAATAATTATGGCAGTATCGTTAATGAACTTTTTGCCCCATAAAATGGCATCTCTTTCCATTAATTCCATTGCTGAAGGAGTTATACCTGCATTAAAAATTGCCGCTACAGCACTACAAGCTTCTTCCGCTGAAACAAAAGGAACAAGCATCAGTAAATCATGTTTAGGATGTGGTATAAGTTTAAAAACTGCTTTAGTAATAATGCCTAATGTACCTTCGCTGCCTATTAATAATTGCGTGAGGTTATAACCTGTAGAATTTTTAAGCACATTGGCTCCCGTCCATATTATTTCTCCCGTGGGAAGCACCACTTCTAAATTTAATACATAATCTTTGGTAACACCATACTTTACAGCTTTTGGTCCACCAGAATTTTCTGCCAAATTGCCTCCTATAAAACAACTACCTTTACTAGCAGGGTCTGGAGGATAAAAAAGTCCTTTTGCTTTTACCGCTTCTTGAAACTCTTGAGTAATCACTCCCGGCTCAATAGTAGCTTGTAAATTTCTTTCATCAATTTCAATAATGTTATTAAAACGTTCCATAGAAAGTAAAATACCTTTATTTACAGGTAAAGCTCCTCCACTTAAACCAGTCCCGGCTCCTCTGGGTGTTAGTGGAATTAAATGTTCATTACATAATTTTACAATGGAACTTATTTCTTCTGCTGTTCTTGGCTTTACAATTACTTCGGGGAAAAACTTCAAATCTTCTGTTTCGTCATGACTGTATTTACTTAAACTTTCATCATCCCATAAAACAAAATTATCGCCAATTATTGCTTGTAATTGTTGAATAATAGCAGTTGTTACTTTTCCATAAACAGACATATTGAACTATTTTTTGATGTGATTTTATAAAATCTAAAAATAATAAAATTAGAGAAAATACAGCCATTTTTTCTATATTTGCAGTCAATTAGGCCTCGTGGCGCAACTGAATAGCGCATCTGATTACGGCTCAGAAGGTTACAGGT
>CALGUD010000068.1 GCA_937901915.1 uncultured Flavobacteriaceae bacterium | reverse complement strand
TTTTTATTGTTTCTGATGCTTTAACCTTTTCCGGATTTTTAGTATCCTATGGATTTTCAAGATTCAAATTTATTGAATCCTGGCCAATAGCAGATGAGGTATTTACACACTTTCCTTTTTTACACGGACAGCCTTATCCAATGCTTTATGTAGCCCTCATGACATTTATCCTTATTTTCTCATCAGTGACTATGGTATTGGCAGTAGATGCCGGTCATCATATGAACAAAAAGAAAGTAAGTTTCTACATGTTGTTAACGGTTGTGGGTGGATTAATATTTGTGGGTTCACAGGCATGGGAGTGGAAAACTTTTATTAAAGGTGAGTTTGGAGCTATTGAAACACAGGGAGGCAGAATATTACAGTTTGTTGATGCCGGAACTGGAAAACAAATAGCTCTCCACGAGTTTACTACTGTTGGTGATCGGGGTGATAGAATTGCTCACGAAGAAAATACAGGTATATGGTTTTTTGGAGAGGGTACATTGCCAACATATACTGTTGAAGAAGTAATTACAGGGTTTAATGCCCATAAAGATGTATTGGTAAGAACAGAACTCTTAACTGAGCACGGAGAAAAAACCATCCTTTCCAGAGAAGAGTCTGCAGAAAAACTTAAAAATGCTGTAAGGGTCGTAGAAGGAGCAAACCTTATTCGAAATGAGTATGGAAACAGGCTCTTTGCTGACTTTTTCTTCTTTATTACCGGTTTTCACGGCTTTCACGTTTTAACAGGGGTAATTATTAATATCATTATATTTTTTAATGTTGTTTTGGGAACTTATGAAAGAAGGGGACATTATGAAATGGTGGAAAAAGTAGGGCTGTACTGGCACTTTGTAGATTTAGTATGGGTATTTGTATTCACATTCTTTTACCTTGTTTAATATTTTTAAAGAAACACAATGGCACACGATCAGAATTTAGCAATATTTAGAGGAAGGTTAAAGTTCAAATCCAATGAACAAAAAATATGGGGTGTACTTATATTTTTGTCAATAATAACTATTATAGAAGTTGTTTTGGGTATTTATAAGCCCGATATACTTATGGCCCATTTTGTGGGAATGAAGATCCTTAACTGGATATTCATAATATTAACATTGGTTAAAGCATATTATATTGCCTGGGATTTTATGCATTTAAGGGACGAAAAATCAAGCTTCACAGGATCTATAGTTTTACCACTTATTGTTTTAATACCTTATTTAGCATTTATATTGCTTGTAGAAGGCAATTATATTTATGATGTGTTTAAAACAAACTTTGTGAAGTGGGATTTTTAGCGGCGGGGAATGTCCCATATTCCTGAAATTTATAATCCCGGCACTCTATACACGATTGTATAAACTAGTTGAAGATGAAGAAATTTTTAGTGCTTGGAATACTTTTTATACTCCCTATTGCAATATATCTTTTTTTTGCATCCGGAGTCAATAATTTTGCCAGACTTCCAATACTTACAGAGGATGTAAATGATGTAGATGGTTTACAATCCCTTTCCGGTAATGATATCTCCTTAGAAGGTAAAATTACAGTGCTTGGTTTCCTGGGAAACAATATCGGAGACAAGAAAATTAATGCTTTTAATCTCAATCAGAAAATTTATAAACGTTTTAATGGCTTTGACGATTTTCAATTCGTAATGGTTTTGCCGGAAGGTGTTGAGGAAGAGGTAATAGCATTAAAAAAAGAATTAAGCCCCCTCGCCGATGTTGTAAACTGGAAATTTATATTTACTTCACAATATAATATAGAAAGGATTTTCAATAGCCTTAAACTCCCATTATCACTTGATGAGAGTATGAGTACGCCTTATGTTTTTATTATTGATAAAGAAAAGAAACTACGTGGCAGGGATGATAATGATAAAGATGGCAGTTTACATGGATACAATGCTACTTCAGTGGCTGAATTAAATGATAAAATGATAGATGACCTAAAAGTAGTTCTTGCAGAATACCGACTGGCTTTAAAAAAGAATGGTGTTAGTAAAAGGGATTCTTATCTGAAAATAAACTCGAATGAAAAATAAGTCGTACATCTGGATATCTTTTATCGTGTTGATCTTCGGAATTATTTTTATTCCCCGAATAGTAAACAGGATAAAAGAAGGGAAAGTTACAGATATGGACCGGCATAGTGTTGGAAAAAGTGATAAAGTTGAAGAAAAACTTTTAACTATAGGAAAAGCACCATCTTTTGAGTTTATAAACCAGAATAATGATACAATTACTGAAAGCGATTACAAAGGAAAAGTATATTTAGTCGAATTTTTCTTTACTACTTGTCCCACAATTTGCCCCGTAATGAACAAAAATATGGTCAAAATTCAGAATCATTTTAAAAATGAGAAGAATTTTGGTATAGCATCATTTACAATCAATCCCCAACATGATACACCGGAAATTTTAAAGGCTTACGCCGATGAATATGGAGTAACCAATCCCAATTGGCATATGCTAACCGGTGATATTGATGAAGTTTATAAACTGGCCAATAAAGGATATAATTTATATGCCGGACAAAACGCAAATGCAGAGGGAGGCTTTGAACATTCAGGAATGTTTGCATTAATTGATAAAAGTGGAAACATCAGATCCAGAAGAGATGTTAATGGAAACCCCATTGTATATTATGATGGAATTGAAGATGAGGGTGTGAGGATGCTTAAAGAGGATATTGCAAAACTTTTAAAGGAATAATAGTATGGAGGTTACTACAACAGATATTCAAAAGAAGTACAATAAATGGATCGTAATTTTATCAATATTTATCCCGGTAGCCGTAGCTGCTTTATTTGTTGTTAAAATACCTAATGCCACACCTTTAACCTTTTTACCACCTATTTATGCAACTATAAATGGATTGACTGCAATTTTATTGGTCTGGGCTGTTATTAGTATCAAAAATGGGAAGAGGAGCCTTCATGAAAGGTTAATGAAAACCTGTATAGGTTTATCTATAGCATTTTTAATGATGTATATTGCTTATCATATGACATCCGAATCTACATCTTACGGTGGTGAAGGAAACATCAGATATGTGTATTATTTTATTTTACTTACTCATATATTACTCTCAATTGTAGTTATTCCACTGGTTTTAATAAGTTACGTACGAGCTTTGACCGAAAGATTTGACCGGCACAGGAAAATTGCAAAAATCACATTTCCTGTTTGGTTATATGTAGCAATTACCGGGGTTATTGTATATATTATGATATCACCATATTACGTTTAGTATAGTTAGAAGGTTTAAGAAGAGGACAGAATGAAAAAATTAATGATTATATTAGTAATTGCACTATTGTTACTCCCTTTATTTTCTGAGGCGCAATGTGCCATGTGCAGGGCAGTGTTAGAAAGTGGAGATAAACAGGAAGTTGCCAAAGGGATAAATAATGGTATTGTTTACCTTATGGCAATACCCTATGTTTTAGTAGCTGCCTTGGGGTATATTATCTACAAAAAATTTAAACACTAATAAGAAACCTCCGAAACTTAACTCTGAGCCTCTATAAAAATTGGATTTCATAATTTAAAACCGCTAGAGCCCAGGTAAAATAGCCAGTTAGAAGACCCCTTGTCCGGAAGTTTCCTGTATTTTGATTATGCCTGAAATACCTTTTAAAGTAGGGTTTTTACTAAAAAAAATAAATTTTATAGATTATTTTGTAACAAAACTCCAATATAATAGTCTTATAGTTAATAAATAAAAATTTATTGTTTTTTAGGTTATACTGAAAGGATAACAATCTTCAGTTGAGGTTAGTAAACAATAACTCTTAACACAATGTTAATACAATATAATTATATTAATATTTAACATTGTATTGAAAACTAAACTACATATGATCGAAATAAAGGATTTGCACAAGTCATATAAAATGGGAAGTAATTCCCTTCATGTACTTAAAGGAATCAATTTTTCTGTTAAAGAAGGCGAGTTAGTAGCCATTATGGGATCTTCAGGTTCCGGTAAATCTACCTTACTTAATATTCTTGGAATGCTTGATGGAATGGACACCGGTGAATATATACTGGATGAGGTACCCATTAAAAACTTAAATGAAACCAAAGCAGCACAGTACCGTAATAAATTCCTTGGATTTATATTTCAGTCATTTAATCTTATAAATTATAAATCTGCATTAGAAAATGTGGCACTACCCCTCTACTATCAGAAGGTCGGGAGAAAGGAAAGGCATGCGAAGGCATTAGAATATTTAACAAAGGTTGGACTTAAAGAATGGGCACACCACCTGCCAAGTGAACTTTCAGGTGGCCAAAAGCAAAGGGTAGCCATCGCTCGTGCAATGGCAGCAGAACCTAAAGTATTACTGGCAGATGAACCTACAGGTGCCTTAGACAGCACCACTTCCTATGAAGTTATGGATTTAATACAGGGTATTAATGATGAAGGCAAGACCATTCTTGTAGTAACTCACGAAGAAGATATAGCACATATGTGCAAACGTATTGTGCATTTAAAAGATGGTGTTATTGTTGAAGATAAGTTTGTAGAACAAGTAAGAGCTTCTCAATATGTTTAGCAGGGATCTTTGGGGAGAAATATGGCACAGTATTAAAAGTAATAAATTGAGAACCTTCCTGACAGGCTTTTCTGTGGCTTGGGGGATATTTATTTTAGTCCTATTACTTGCTTCAGTAAAAGGCATGCAAAACGGTTTCACCAAACAGTTTAATGAGGATGCTACAAATTCAATATTTATATATCCTAATGTAACTACAAAACCTTACGGAGGTTTTGAAGCTGGTAGAAGAATCATATTCAGAAATGATGATATTGAATACATAAAAGGCAGTTTTGAAGGTTATTTTGAACATATTACCCCGCAATATTATAAAAGTGTTACTGCTAAATATCAACGGGAAACAGGTAACTATAATGTCTCGGCGGTAAACCCCGATCATATATTTATTGAAAAAACCAAAATTGCTGACGGAAGATATATCAATCTTAATGATATGAAAAACACTTCCAGAGTTTTGGTCATAGGGCGTATGGTTGCCAAAGATTTATTTAAAGATGAAGACCCGATTGGAAAACAAATAATAATTAACGGACTTGCTTTTAAAGTTGTGGGCCTTTTTACAGATGATGGAAATGATAGGGAAGAAAGGAGAATTTATGCCCCTGTATCCACTTTTCAAAGATTGTATGGTAATACAGACGAAATAAATCAGATTGCATTAACCTACAACCCCTCTTTTGATTTTACGAAGGCTATCAATTTTTCAGACAGATTGGAAGAAGTTTTAAAAAGACGTTTTAGTATTGCTCCGGACGATCAAGGTGCTATTTACATGAATAACTATGCTGAAGGATTCTCTGACATAGCAAATTTTACCGGTATGCTTTCGGTAATTAGTATTGGGGTTGGGATATTAATTTTGCTGGCAGGAATTGTTGGTATTGGAAATATCCTGGTTTTCATAATTAAAGAGAGAACCAAAGAATTTGGCATAAGAAAAGCACTGGGGGCAAGACCCGTTGAAATTATAAAGTTGGTTCTTTTGGAGTCTGTTTTTATTACTTCAGTTTCAGGACTCGCTGGTATGTTATTTGCCATGGGTGTAGTTTCATTAATTTCACCATTGGTAGATGCACCTGCTTTTTCCAATCCGTCAGTAGACAATATTACAGTAATAACTTCAACCATTGTTTTAGTAGTGGCCGGGATTATTGCCGGTTTGGTACCTGCTATTAAAGCAGCTAACGTAAAACCTATTGTAGCATTAAGCTCAAATTAACTATGTGGATATTTGATAAAGATTTATGGGATGAAGTGTTTAGTACGCTGAGTAAGAACCTCTTAAGGACGTTATTAACTACTTTGGGTGTCATCTTTGCTATTATTATACTCATCCTTCTTTTAGGGGCCTCTACAGGTATGTCCAACGGGTTTAATAAAATGTTTGCAGGAACTGCCACTAACAGTATGTTTATGTGGACAGAAAGTACAACCATTCCATACAAGGGTTTTGAAAGAGGGCGCCAGGTTCAGTTTAGTCTGGAAGATGTAGAGTTTATAAAGAAACAGATAAAAGAAATAGACATTATATCACCAAGGATACAACTTGGCGATTATGGAGAAACAGCAACAGTAACAAGAGAAGGTAATACAAGCGGATCCAGTGTGTACGGAGATTATCCTACTATAGACCAGGTTTCAAAAAAACGTATAGTTGAAGGCCGGTTTTTAAATCAAAATGACATAGATGAATCAAAAAAGGTTTGTGTAATAGGACTGGATGCTTATAAATTACTTTTTAAAAAAGGAGAAAAAGCTATTGGTAAAAGTATTCAAATAAATGGAATATACTTTTCAGTAATAGGGGTTTTCAAGAAAAATGACAATATTAATTTTGAAGGGGAAAATGCTGTTTTTGTGCCATTTACAACCTTTCAAAAAGCTTTCGGTAGTGGTGATAAAATTGGTTGGATGGCAATTGTAATAGATAAAAGTCATACCGTTGCTGTTGCTGAAACTAAAATAAAAAAATTACTAAAACGGAAGTATAATATTCACCCGGATGACCCACGAGCTATAGGTTCTTTTGATCTATCACAGATATTTACAGGAATTAGTATGTTTACTATCGTATTACAAGGATTTTCATTTTTTGTTGGGATATTTACTTTGCTGGCAGGTGTAATTGCGGTGAGTAATATTTTATTGATCACTGTAAAAGAACGTACTAATGAAATTGGTGTAAGAAGAGCTTTAGGGGCTACCCCACGTGTTATTAAAAGACAAATCATTTTAGAATCAGTAGTCCTTACAGTATTTGCGGGTATGATAGGTTTTGTGATCTCAATGGCTATACTACACTTCCTGGACAACAAATTTGGAAATAGTGAAGATTTTCCTTTTGTGAATCCGACCGTGGGTATCCCACAACTCATATTTTCATTCATTTTAATGATAGGATTAAGTACAATAATAGGGTTGATTCCCGCAAACAGAGCAGTAAAAATTAGACCAATAGAAGCATTAAGAGAAGAATAAATTAAACCATTATGAACAAAATTTTAAAGTACATATTAGTTGGAGTTTTAGTTATAGGTGTATTATACGCAGTAGCCAGGGTATTAAAAACTAATAGTAAACCGCCCATAAGTTATGAAACTGTTTCACCAACAAAGGAAACTATTACAAATAAGGTAGTAGCAACCGGCAAAGTTATCCCCGAAGATGAAGTTGAAATTAAACCACAAATTTCAGGGATTATAGAAAAAATATTTGCAGAAGAAGGGGCTAAACTCCAAGCTGGGGACCTTATTGCAAAAATTAAGGTAGTTCCTAATGAGCAATCTTTAAACAGTGCCCGGGGTAGGGTAAACAATGCCGAAATAGCCCTTGGTAATGCCAAGATTGAATACGACAGAAATAAAACCCTGTTTGAAAAAGGAGTTGTGTCCAGCCAGAACTTTAATACCATCGAACTACAGTATAATCAGGCAAAACAAGAACTTGATAATGCGCGTAGTGATTACCAGATTATTCGAGTGGGTTCTGCCGGAGGATCATCAACAGCGAACACAAATATCAGGGCTACGGTTTCGGGTACTATACTGGAAATTCCGGTTAAAGAGGGCGACCAGGTAATTGAAAGTAACAACTTTAACGATGGTACTACTATAGCTACTATTGCCGATATGAGTATCATGATTTTTGAAGGACAGGTTGACGAAGCAGAAGTTGGTAAACTTAAATTAGACATGCCTTTAAAAATAAGTCTTGGGGCAATACAAGATAAAGAAATGGATGCCAATCTAAAATTTATAGCGCCTAAAGGTGTAGAAGATCAGGGAGCTGTTCAATTTAAAATTGAAGCCGACCTCACACTTCCGGAAGATATGTTTATAAGGGCAGGGTACAGTGCCAATGCCTCCATTGTTCTGGAAAATAAAGAAAATGTTTTAGCTATTAAAGAAGCTTTGCTGCAATTTGACAAGGAAACAGAAAAGCCATATGTAGAAGTAGCAGTAGGGGAACAGGAATTTGAAAGAAGGGATATTGAAATAGGTATTTCCGATGGAATTAATGTTGAAGTGTTATCAGGACTTACAGAAGATGATAAAATTAAAGTCTGGAACAAAACAGAACCGATTAAAAACGAAACTACCGAAAATTAATATTGAAGCATGATGAGAATTCAAAAAATACTATCTCTCTTATTTGTCCTTACCGCAGTTATGGTTCAAGCACAGGAAGTGAAACAGTGGACACTTCGAGAATGTGTTGAACATGCACTGGAACATAATATCAGCATAAAACAGTCAGAACTTAATGTAGTAGGTTCAGAAATCAATAAATCTGATGCAATTGGCAATTTTTTGCCAACAGTTAATGGAAACGCGTCTCATTCATGGAGTATAGGGTTGAATCAAAATATCACTACCGGACTTTTGGAAAACCTGACTACACAGTTCACATCGGCCAGGGTAAGTGTTGGAATTGATATCTTCAGAGGGTTGCAAAATGTAAATCAACTTAGAAGAGCCAACCTGAATATATTGGCAAACCAATATCAACTAGAAGACATGCGGGATGATATTTCATTAGCTGTAGCAAATGCATATTTACAAATATTGTTCAACAGGGAAACCTTAAACGTATTAAAATCACAATATAGAATTTCAAAACAAGATTTAGAAAGAACAGAAGCGCTTGTTGATAACGGTGTGGTTCCACGAGGTGACCTTTTGGAAATTGAAGCTACTATTGCAAGTCAGGAACAGCAAATAATCAATGCAGAAAATACATTGCGTTTATCCAGAATCTCATTGGCTCAATTACTCTTAATTGATGATTA
Source organism: uncultured Flavobacteriaceae bacterium (assembly GCA_937901915.1). Taxonomy (GTDB): domain Bacteria; phylum Bacteroidota; class Bacteroidia; order Flavobacteriales; family Flavobacteriaceae; genus Abyssalbus. Next base: position 14,683 of record CALGUD010000068.1, on the reverse strand, counting down.
TGTAAGTTTTGATGTAGCAGATGAAGATTATATAATTCCAACTTCTAACGTTACCACAATTGATCCTCAAACTATTTACAATAAAGCACTGACTATTAGAAATGATGTTAAGGTTTCTGAACTAAATGTTGAATTGGCTGAAAGTGATTTAAAAATAGCAAAAGGAGCTTTGCTCCCTACACTTTCCGGGTTTTATGGTTATGATACCCGAGCAGTATACAATGATCGTATTATAGGTGCAGAATTAGATCCTGATAACCCGACGCGTCAGGTCGGATATTTAAATTCTGATCCTAATGAGTTAGTAGTTACACCTAATTTTAGATCTATTATAGGAGGCCCACAAGATATGTTTACACAATTTAGTTTAAATGATGGACATTCATTTGGAGTTCAGTTAAATGTCCCGATTTTAAACGGTTTTTCGGCAAGGAACAACGTAAGGAGAAACAAGGTGAGTGTTGAAAGGGCAAAATACCAGTTCGACCAGGATAAATTGGATTTGGAGAACACAGTTTATCAGGTTTGGTACGACACAAGAAGTTCTTTTAAAGCGTATGAAGCTGCAGAGAAAACTGTTGAAGCGCGTCGCCTGTCCTATGATTATGCCAGGGAGCGGTTTGATGTAGGGTTAATGAATAGCTTTGATTTTAGCCAGTCGCAATCTGCGCTTGAAAATGCAGAAGCTGAACTTATAAGGGCTAAATACGATTATATTTTTAAACTTAAGGTTTTGGAGTTTTATTTTGGGATCCCCTTAGATGAATTATAAGCTTCATCTTGATTAAAATAATTTAACTTTCCCAGAGATCCGAACTTTGGGAAAGTTTATATTTGCAGTATGGCTGTTATTCTGAATCTTGAAACATCAACTACCAATTGTTCCGTAAGTATTAGTAAAAACGGTAAGGTCCTGGCACTAAAAGAACAAGATGATGCAGGTTATACGCATTCTGAAAATTTGCACGTTTTTATGAGAGCGGTTTTAAAATCTGCATCTCTTTCATTGGCAGATATTGATGCCATAGCAGTCAGTAAGGGTCCGGGTTCTTATACGGGCTTAAGAATAGGGGTGTCGGCAGCAAAAGGTTTGTGCTATTCTTTAGATAAACCCTTAATTTCTGTTTCTACTTTAGAATCGCTATCACATCAATTGCACATAGAAGAGGGTTTTATTGTTCCGTTGTTAGATGCACGGAGGATGGAAGTGTATTCGGCAGTTTTTGATAATAACCACCATAGGGTCAGGGAAACTGAAGCAGAAATTATTAATGAAAATTCGTTCTCAGAATTTTTAGCTCAGGGTAAAACATATTTTATAGGCAGTGGTGCTGAAAAGTGCAAAGGTATTATAAAGCATCCCAATGCAATTTTTACAGATACAATTCATGTTCCATCTGCTAAAGAAATGGCTTTATTGGCCGAAATTAAATACAATGCAGGCAACATTGAAGATGTTGCCTACTTTGAACCTTATTATTTAAAAGATTTTGTAGCTATAAAACCTAAAGTTTAACCTTTTTTGTGAATATCCATCTGCGGATACGGGATTTCAATACCTTCAGCATCAAATCTTAGTTTTATTTCTTCCAAAAGATAAAAATGGGCATTCCAGAAATTTTCGTTTGCAGCCCAATATACAATTGAAATATTCACAGAACTATCGTCTAATTTTTCAACAAAAGATTCTGGCGCAGGTGTATCTAATATTTTCTCGTAATTGTTGGCTATATCCAATAAAATTTGCTTGGCCTTCCTTAAATCAGAATCATAGCTTATACCTGTTATTAACTTCTCCCTTCTGGTTCTTTCTCCGTGAAAATTAACAATGTTCTCATTTGATAATTTTCCATTGGGAACAATGGCTATCTGATTTCCATATGTATTCAGGGTTGTGGTAAAAATGTCAATTTTTTTTACACTTCCCGAAACTCCCTGAGCCTCAATCCAATCACCTACCTTAAACGGCTTAAATAGTAACAGCAATATTCCTCCTGCAAAATTAGATAATGAACCCTGTAAAGCCAAGCCAATTGCTAATCCGGCAGCTGCAATAAGGGCCGCAAATGAAGTTGTTTGAACACCAAGGGTACCCAAAATGGCCAAAATGACCATTATCTTCAACGACCAACTAATAAGGCTAGTTAAAAAGGTTTTTAAACCGGGATCATAGTTTCTTTTAGTCATTACTAGAGTAACCCCTTTGATTAATCTTCTTATAAACCAAAAACCTACTATCCAAATAAGAAGGGCCAACACTACTTTGGGGCCATACTCCATTAATAATAAAATACCCTTATCTGTCCATCTCTCAATATCTATTTCCATACTTTAATCTATGTACTTTTAAGTTAATAAAATTACTGCCAATGCCAAAATTGCCGGCATAGCCTGAATATAAAACAAACTTACTTTTTTTGTGGAATAAGCTCCATATGTACCGGCAATAATAACACAAATTAAAAAGAAAACCTGAAAAACGAAAGCTGTCTCGGCATTAGGTTCTAACAAGGACCAAATTAAACCTGCCGCTAAAAATCCATTGTACAAACCCTGATTAGCAGCAAGTACTTTAGATTTTTCAGCATATTCTTTATTGATTCTAAAAGTTTTCAAACCTTTTGGTTTTGTCCATAAAAACATTTCCAAAATGAGGAAGTATACATGCAGGTAAGCTACGATACTAATTAAAATAGTGGAGATTATATTCATATTTTTATTTCTTTTAAAGCTTCACCTACATTTTTAACCGGAAGTTTACATGTATTATTTATACAAACATAAATAAATGTTTCATTATCAGAGAACCTGTTTTTTAATAAAGGCATTTCAGATTCTTTTGTGTTGCCGGTAATTATAGTATTGGGGATATAATACAAATTTAATTCTTTTACTTTTTCCTGTGCATCAACTCCAACAACTGCAATTTCATAGAATGGCCCCGTAAAGTTTAGCATCAAATCCATCCAGTTCGCATGGTTATATCCATAATCTTCAAAATAATCCCGCATATTGTTAAGCATCTTTTTTGAATTTTCAAGATATTTAGAATTGGAAAAAAAGTGGGAAAGTCTCAATAAGTTATGTGCCATTATTGAATTGGATGCCGGAATTACATTATCAAACTTCTCAATAGTACGGGTTACAATAACCGGGTCTTTATCGGATGTGAAATAAAACATGCCATTTTTATCGTCATAAAAATAATCAAAGCAGTAATTGGTCAGGTCCCGGGATAGTTGAAGCCATTTCTCATCTAAAGTTACTTCATGCATAGATAAAAAAGCATCAATTACAGTGGCATAATCTTCCAAGAAGCCGTTTATGTTGCTTTTGCCATTTTTATAATTATGATACAGCCCACCATCGGTTTTAACCTGCTTTTTAAGGATAAAATCTGCATTATTTTTAGCTATATGAAGGTAATGTTCATTTCCGAATGCTTTATAGGCATCAATATATCCTTTTAGCATTAGTGCATTCCATGAAGTAAGTGACTTATCATCCAACCGTGGCCGTTCTCTTTTGTTTCTTTCTTTTAATAAGATTGATTTACATTGTTCTATTTTATCCTGGAGAATATCAACGGAAATATTGTGCATTTGTGCAATTTCCTCATCAGTCTTGTCACGTATTAAAACGTAATTACCATGTTCCCAAAAACCAAATTGATTAATGTTGTAGTAATCCTTAAAAACAGGGAAATTATCCTCTAACAGCATCTCTAATTCTTCTTTTTTCCACACATAAAAAGCACCCTCTTCCAATTCCTGTTTCTCATTTAGGCTGTCAGCATCAAGTGATGAGTAAAATATAAAAGTATCTGTCATGAGTTCGCGCTCCACAAACTCTAAAGTTTCTGCAACTACTTTTTTATACAACGGATTTTTTGTCAACGAATACGCTTTGCTGTACACACTTACAAGTTGAGCATTGTCATACAACATTTTTTCAAAATGGGGCACGTGCCATTTGTCATCTACAGAGTAACGTGAGAATCCGCCACCCACATGGTCATAAACGCCCCCGTATGCTATTTTGGTGAGGGTATTATGTATATGCTTTGTTATTTCTTTACTTTCCTTTGTGTACGAATATCGAAGTAAAAAATTCAAAGAAGTGGGGATCATAAATTTAGGCGCACGGTCGTTTCCTCCAAATTTGGGATCAAAATATGCGGACCAGTTTTTTACCGAAAGGTCTATTTCATCATTTGTAAATTCATTTCCCGATGAATTAAAACTAACGAGGCTTACTGATTTAATTCCGTTTTCAAGGCTGTCGGCATATTCCAGTATCTTTTCATGATCTTTTGTAAACAGGTTGGCAATTTGCTCTAAAGTAGCCATCCACTGTTCCTTTCTAAAATATGTGCCGCCCCAAAAAGGCCTGCCGTCCGGTAATGCTATTACATTCATAGGCCAGCCACCGCTACCTGTCATTATCTGAACGGCACTCATGTAAAGCTGGTCCACATCCGGGCGTTCTTCACGGTCAACTTTAATATTAATAAAGTGCTTGTTCATTACAGCCGCTACTTCATTATCTTCAAAACTTTCTTTTTCCATGACATGGCACCAGTGGCAAGCAGCATATCCCACACTTATGAGTATGGGTTTATTTTCTTCTTTGGCTATTTTCAGGGTATCCTCATTCCATGGCATCCAGTGTACCGGGTTATGGGCGTGCTGCAATAAGTAGGGACTTGTCTCATTTATCAGGTCATTCGTATGCATATGATGAAAGTTCGACCAATTAAAAATTAAGATTCTATTTCTTAAGAATATTAGAAATTTTAGAAAAGAAAAAGCACCATTTTTTGGTGCCGGTGAGTCAATTTTATTTGACTTTTACTTCACTTCAAAAGTAACTTTTAAATTTACCCTGAATTCTGTTACATTATCTCCATCAACTGTTGCAGTATGTTCTTTTACATACACGGACCTGATATTTTTAATTGTTTTTCCTGCGTGTTTTACTGCTTTTCTGGTTGCATCTTCCCAACTTTCCGTTGAGTTCGATAATAATTCAATTACTTTTAAAACTGCCATAATTATAATGTTTTTGATTAATTAATAGTCTTATTTATAAAGTTATGGGTTTTAATTGGTTTTAAAGAATGTTCTACCCATAATTTTAAGTTAAAGCCAGGTTTATATTCCACAGCTATTTTTGCTTGCCCTTTAAAAATTTATTCTTTCGCTGTCGCACATTAATTGTAAATTCGTAGCAATTATCAAATAATGTTATCAAAAAAGACAAAATACGCAATTAATGCACTTGTTTATATTGCAAAGAATATTGACGAACAGCCTATATCGGTTAGAAGGATTTCTGAAGAGCAGAATATTTCCCTGAAATTCCTTGAATCTATATTAACCGAACTTAAAAATGCCCGTGTTTTAAATAGTAAAAAAGGCAAATATGGCGGCTATTCCTTAAATGGTACACCCGAAGAAATTCATATGGCAAAGATTGTACGTTTGTTTGATGGTGCAATAGCCTTGTTGCCATGTGTAACTTATCAGTACTATGAAAGATGCGAAGAATGTATTGATGAGGAAACTTGCGGTATCCGACAGGTTGCCATGGAAATCCGTAACGAAACGGTGAAACGCTTAAAAGCTGCTACCCTTGCAGACATCATTAAACGAGAGAAAAAGCTTAAAAAATAATTTTTTTAATTTTATATCCTATTTATTTGGTAGGATTAATAGGATTTAATATTTTTGATGCATTATTTAAATAATATATGAGAATAGTTAGGCCCATAAATTTTGTTGTATTGCTCTTTACTTTCTATTCAATAGATGTATTAGCACAGAAAAATGTTGATACGCAACACCTCCTTTGGACTCGGTATTACCTGAAATTGGAGCTTAATGATAACTACCAAATACTCCAGGAACTAGAAGAAAGAACCTATTGGTTTCCCTGGAGGCAACATCAATTCGTTTCAAGAACTTTTGTAGATAGAAAACTTGGAAAAGGTTGGAATACCGGACTTGGATTTACTTACTTCATTCAATCACTTCCTCACGACCCTGAAATAACAAATTTTGAAAATAGTATTGAACTACGGCCGCAACTTGAAATAGCGTATAAACAAACCATATCAGAAAAAATCATCCTACACCATCGCTATTGGAGCGAATTCAGATTTTTTGAACAACCAAACGGATCATTTGAGTACGACAGAAACAGAACACGATATAAGCTTGAATTAAGATATGCTGCAATTCCTAAATTGACCATAAAAGCATTTAATGAAATCCACATTAATATTGGTGGTAAAAACAGCCAAAGCATATTCGATCAAAATAGGTACGGAGGTAGTGTTCAATATATGCCAGTTGAAAATTTTGGTTTCGAATTGGGTTACTTCAATTGGTTCCAGCAACAGGCATCAGGATTAGATTTTTACAACCGTCACATCGTAAGATTTACCATTCATCATATCATAAAAGTTTAAAGGCTCTAAAAATCAATAAATATGTCAGAATTATTTAACGCTTTAACTATACCGTTCCTGTTGGCTATGTTTTTAGCCGTAAATATGGGCGGTAGCGGAACTGCTCCGGCATTTTCCGCAGCCTATGGGGCAAATGTTTTAAAACAAACACTTATTCCGGGACTTTTTGGTATTATGGTGCTTGCAGGTGCTTTAATTGCAGGAAAAGAAGTTTCATTAACCCTGGGAGAAGGGCTTTTAGATCATTCTTTTTTCACTCCTTTGAATACCTCTATTATTTTACTTTCGGTTGGTTTGTCGCTCTTAATAGCCAATTTAATAGGAGTTCCCCAGTCAACAAGCCAGGCAACGGTGCTTTCAATAGCCGGGGCAGCAACTGCATTAGACGGATTAAATATCGACAAATTGTTTTACGAGATTATTCCAACCTGGGTTATCCTGCCAATAATTGCTTTTTTAATAATGCTGTTCCTTTCCAAATGGATTTTACCTTTGCTCAAAAAGAAAGTTTTTACTGATGATTATTCACATCTTAGAGAACATAAGGGATTAAAAGGTTTGCTGATTTTATCATCGCTTTATGTTGCTTTTTCAATAGGTGCAAATAATGTTGCCAACGCCGCCGCTCCCATTGCTTCACTTACGGCAAACGAAATCGGCCAGGAAGCTATTCAAAACTTTTTGCCCATTATCATTTTATCTGTTTTAATTGTTGCACCTTGTTTTGCAATCGGCAGCTCACTTTTAGGACACAAAGTGACTAAAAAAACAGGGAAAGATATTATAGAAGTATCACCATTCTACGCAACAATTATTGCAATGATTACAGCAAGCTTACTTTTACTTGCTTCCGTTACTAAGGGTATACCAACTTCATTGGTACAACTAAATGGTGCAGCTTTTATCGCTTTAAGTGTTAGCAAGAGCGGATTTAAAAATACCTTTAGCAATAAGACTGTAAAACGATTCTTTACAGTTTGGGCGATTGCCCCTGTTTTTGCGTTTATCTTAACTTATGCACTGATAAAATTATTTCATTACATATAAAACAGAAATTTATCCATTTATGGCAACCACTTCGTTTACTTTATCCGAAAGCATGTTTTTAAGCATGGTTTCTATTCCGTTTTTTAAGGTATACGTAGAAGATGGGCATCCGCTGCATGCTCCCTGAAGGATTACATTTACCGTTTTGCTTTCAGGGTCATAAGATTCAAACATAATGTTACCACCATCACTGGCAACGGCCGGCTTTACATACTCTTCGAGGATATCTATGATTTGTTTGGAAGTTTCATCGAGGTTTTCAAACTGAGGGCTGGATGCTTTTATTTCTTGTGCTTTTTCCTTGGCAGCGACATCAGAAACCACTTGTTTCCCATCTTCAATATGATTTTTTATGAATTCCCGGATCTCAGCAGCAACTTCGGTCCACTCAACCATGTCATATTTAATGACTGAAACATAATTCTCATCAATGAATACCTCTTTTACAAAGGGAAAATGAAATAAGGCTTTTGCTAACTCCGAATTTTTTGCCTCATCAATGTTTTTAAATTCAAAAGGCGCCAACACAATCTTTTTGTTGGTAACAAACTTCATTGCCGTTGGATTAGGCGTGCTTTCAGCATACACAGTAATAGGAATTTTTTTATCTGTATCAGCTTCAATAACTACATGTTGGCCGGAATTAAGATATTTTTCAATCTGTTCGGCCAGTTCGTCCTGTATTTCGTTCCACTCCACAATATCATACTTTTCAACAGCTATAAAATTTCCTGAGATATAAACCGTTTTAGTAAAAGGTAAATAGAAAAGTTGCTGGGCAAGAGGGGAGTTTTTTGCCTCATCAATATTTTTAAATTCATAATTTGTATATTGGACCAGGAATTTATTTGCCTCAAATTTTAAAATAGATGTATTTGAAGTGGGTTGGATTTTTATGTTTACGTCGTTCATTTTCACAAATTTTCAACAAAAATAAGAAAACATAACGCTTCTAATTGATATATTTGGAACTAATTAGCCACTAACCAATGAAACTTATAAAAAGTATAGGTAAAATATTTATCTTTTTATCCCTTTTCACTACTTATGCCCAGGAAGGGATCCCTGTATATTTTGATTATTTATCGGATAATTACTATTTGGTATACCCATCTATGGCCGGAGCAAACAGGCAAGGGGGCAAAATACGGTTAACTGCCAGGAAGCAATGGTTTGATTTTGACAGGGCTCCTAATTTACAAACATTAAACGGGTCATTACGTGTAGGAGAGAAAAGTGGAGTTGGTGTTATTTTTTACCGTGATGAGAATGGCTACCATTCACAGGGAGGATTTAAATTAACCTATGCTCACCATTTATCTTTTGCCAGAAACTCTGTTGACCTAAACCAGTTATCTTTCGGATTAAGTGCAGGCTATCTGCAAAGCTCATTGGATGAATCGGAATTTGTTACACTTTTCCCGGATAATGCCATAACAGGCACAAATAATAGTGTGGGGTATTATAATGTAGATATTGGGGTGTCTTATCACTTTATGGATTTTTACGCACATGTTGCAGCACAGAATATATTAGGCACGAACAGGGATTTGTATTCAGGGGCAGAAATTGATAATTTAAGAAGGTACTTGTTTTCATTGGGGTATGTGTTTAATGTAGGTACTAGTAACTGGGACCTGGAACCCTCAGTACTTTTTCAGCTTTCTGAATTTACAAGAGAAGGAATGGGAGATATTAACCTTAAAGCCTATTACTCTGTAGAATTTGGAAAAATATGGGGAGGTGTATCCTACAGAAGAGGTTTAAAAGGAGCGCAATATAATGTAGATAGTGGTATAGAGACTGAAAGATTGGAACTTATAACACCTATAATAGGTATCAATATCAAAAACTTTTTAGTTTCTTATAACTATTCCTACCAGAGAGGTGATGTTCGATTTGACAATGGTGGTTTTCATCAAATCACCCTTGGTTATGATTTCTGGCAGGGCAGTGAACCTTATGAGTGTAATTGTCCGGCTATTAATACCGATTAATGCCAATTTTACAATACCGACACGATTGCACAAAATAAACAATTCAACCATTAAACAACAAAAAGAAACCCCGGCAGTATTTTTATATACCAACCGGAGTTGCTTAACCTAACCCAAATAAAACTTAACTTATTTCTCCCACTTATAATTTTTCTTTTCAGCCTGTTTTTTTATAGCTTTTACCATCGCGCTTTCCAATCCGCCGGACGCCACATTTTTATTTTCTTCAGCTATATACTTATTTCTTTTTTCATTCAATTCCTGGATTTGCTTCTGGATTTCAACCCTTTCTTTTGAATGCTTTTCAACATATGCTTTTATTTCTTCGGTAGATTTTCCTTGAAGTTGAGCCGGTAGTTCTGCTTTTTTTAAGGATTCATACTCAAAATTTTTATCATCGGCAGCATCAACCAGATCCCACGATGAGTTTTTGTACATGGAGGAACTTTTACTAACAGCCCTTTTGAGTACAATCTCCTCATTAACCGAAGCCGCATTTGCATCTTGTTCCCTTTGCATTTCCAGTTTGGAATACCCTACACTGCCATAAGGCACATATGTTTTGTTTAATTTTTTATTTAAAATAATAATAGTATCATCGTAAGGGGTTACAATCTGAACTATCTCCTGGTTATGGTCAATAGACATATAATCACCTTCGGTGTTTAATGCACCATCTTTCCACATACCACTAATGCCCTGGTTGTAATCACCGCAAAAAATGGTATTTACCACAATACCTTTTTCTTTGGCATCGGTTGTTGCATCTTTATAGTTTACCTGTCCCTGTGTAAAAGGCTCATTGCCGGCAATAAAGATTAATTTTAAATCGTCCGGGTTTTTACCCCATTCCAGTTGTTTTAAGGAAGTAGAGATTACCTGTCCGCAGTATTCATTTCCACCATTGGTAGTTAGTGAAAATAGTTTCTCCGATATATCATCAAGGTCACTACTAAAACCTATTACCTGTCTGATGTATCCTTCAGACGAAGGTAAATTATCATTTCCGTACTCATAGAGTGCAATTTGCAGGTTTGGGGTTTCGTGCTCACAACGGGCATAGGAAAGTTCATTGACAATATCCCAGAGTTGTGCTTTGGCCTGATTAATGAGTCCGTCCATACTGTTACTCGTGTCCAACAGCAGTGCTACTTTAATAAACCTTTTTTCAGGTTTATGAATGGCATTTGTAGCCACAATATTTAAACCTTTGTTTTGTTTGTGATCACAACTATAAGCAGTAACTGTAATGGCTGTGGCCAGTATTCCGGTTAAAATTGTTTTTAATTTTTTCATGATGTTTTATTTAAATGAAACTAAATTTTCTAATTATTTATTTTTCTACCGATGTTCCTTCAAATTCTAATTTTATAAAGCTGGCAGGTAATAAAGACGACAATTCATAGATATTTTTATAACCATAACCATACAGGTTTATAAAAGTGGGTATGTTTAAAGCCAGAGGCATTCTTTTGGAGGCAAAATTTATTTTATCACCATCTATATTGTTATTGCAATAAATCAATATCCTTGTGTCTTTTGAGGGAATAATTTTTGCCAGCTTTTCATCTGTAAAATCAGAAAAATTTAAATGAACAGCCCCTTTTATATGTTTGGATGTATAAGCTTCCTTAGACCTTGTGTCTAACAGAATTGTATGTTCATCCTTCATATAATCAAGGAAATCATTAAAGGGGATTAATCTTTTTTCTCTGTATTTATGGGCTTCACGGGTAAGTTCAACAAAACCGTCGTAATCAACTCTTGAATTTGGTAATTCATTTTTTTCCTGGCTCAAAATCATAGTAGGCATAATTAATAATAATAAGATGCTGTTTGTTTTCATGGCATTTAATTTTATTTGAGAGTAAAGTTTACCTGCATTGTTTCTTTTATAACAATGTTTGAAAAATCAGGCTTATCCACAAAAGATTCTGCTGCATATCCCCTGGCATATGTGTTACTCAGAAGTCCGTATGCTTGGCCTTCAAGAGGACTTGAAGTTTCATTATTCATTTCCTGAATATGAATTGCACTTCCTATAGATTGTCCTATGGCTGAGGTTAAATACTCTGCTTTAGCTTTCGCTGCTTTAATAGCATTTGTTTTTACTTCTTTCCTGAACTTTTCAATTTCTGAATGAGCAATTTTAGAGATATAGGCATTAGAGATTTCTAATTTTTCAAGTATTTCAAATATTTTTTCAAGCTCAGTAGTACTATGAGCCATTAACTCATAATTTTTGGTTTTAATCACATCATCTTTCTTCAATAAAGATTTTTGATAGTCACTGTTAAATCTTTGAATCTTTAAAGATTTATTTATGTCAATATTTATTTTTTTTAAGTCTTTAAAAAGCTCGGCTTCTTGTTTTTCAACTGAGACCTTACCTTTTTTATCATCTTCATTAATTATAAAAGTTATGTATATTTCATCAGGTGTGATTTCCATTTCTGCTTTTCCCAAAACAGTTATATAGTTTTGGTCTATGAAGTTCTTCTGGGCAAATCCAAAATTTTGTATTAATAATAAGGCTGTAGTTATAAGTATGTTTTTCATTTTTATATTATTTTGACGTAAAAGTATCCCCAACTTTTTTTATTAAAAATGAGGAATGAGCAGCACATTTGTTTCAATGAGTAAAGTGGACTTTAAAATGAGGGAAGTGGTGTTTTAAGCACATAAATTCGCAAAACAGGCGTAACTTCGATTTTAAAATGACAGGTAAAGTGCGTATGTTTATCCCAATTAATACTGTAATGAATTGAAGTACTCAATAATTATCATATTATTTTTAACCATTTTCTGGGGGGGATATTCCCAAACTCCCGGACAAACACAGGCTTTTGAAATTAAAGGCTCTGTTAAAACCAAAGAAACACGTGAACCTATTACGGATGTACGTGTATATATAATTGGGGGAGTGTCTACCCAAACCGATATGTTAGGTGAATTTCATATAAAAGCCCGCAAGGGAGATATTATATTTTTTGAAAGCCCTGAGATTGAAACAGTAAGTTATACAATTATTAATGATGAAAATATAGACGTATTGGTAAAAGGATATGAAGCAGCTAGTAAAGCCAAAAAGGTATCCCGAAAGGCCACAGCATCTACTCAACACAAAGTTTTTATAGATTCGGCTAACTTCTATAAAAAAACAGATATTGAAAAAAGCTTAACCTTTATTGAGAAATCATTGGAAGTATTATCAGACAGGGGGGATAATGAAAAAACAGCGCAATCTTTTTCAACCCTTGGAGATATTTATTTACATTACAAACAATATGACCTTGCCATAAGTAATTACAAGAGTGCTCTAAAAGACCACTATTCAACTGAAACCAAAATAAATTTAGGCAGGGCATATTTACTTAGCAGTGAATATAAAAGTGCAAGGGACATTTTTTCTGAATTAATAGATGAAGGCTCTCTTTCTGATTACAACAAGATAACCGTATTGGAGGGCCTGGGAGATGCTTATAAAGGCTTGGCTGATGATCCTAAAGCTATAAACAATTACGAAAAAGCGTTAAAAATAGCACAGGATAACCTGGTAACACCTAAAATAACGGATTTAAACTCTAAGTTAGCCGGAATTTATTCCAATCAGAACAATGTACCCAAAGCCGAAGAGTTTTACAGTAACTCCCTGTCTTTGGCTACTAAAGAAAATTCCAAACGGGCAGTACAGGAAAAAGAAAAAGTAGCTGATTTTTATAATCAGAGCAGGCAGTTTGATGAGGAGATCAGGTTAAGGCAGTCTACCCTGGCAGACGTAGAAGCCATGGAGCAGGAAGCAGTACCTGCTGCTGCCGCACCGGAAGGCAACGTATATGCAGCACCCGATTCCATTACTTCCCAGAAAATAAATTACAAAATTGCCAATGCATACATTATGCAGGAAGAATTTGATAAAGCCATACCTTACCTTCAGAAAAGTATAGCCGAAGCCGATGATAAAGAGGACCTTGTGGTGCAAAAAGATGCCACACGTAAACTCTCCGAACTTTATAAAACGGTGGGCGACTATACCAAAGCATTGGAAAGTTACCAGGAATATGTACAGCTTGTTGATAAGGTTTACATACAAAAAGAACAGGAAATATCGCAAGCCACCCGGTTTAGCAGGGATATTGCACTAAAGCAAAACCGGATATCAAGCCTGGAAAAAGACCGCGAGTTGACTGAAAGTAAATATGAATTGGCAGTAAAAGGACAACAATTAATTACCGAAAACAACAAACGGCAAAAGTTAATTATTTATGCCCTCATTTTTGGAATGCTGATGATGGGGCTCACCATCTATCTCTTTTATAGGAACAGCAAACAGCAAAAACTGGCCAATAATTTACTGGCCTTAAAATCGCTGCGATCGCAAATGAACCCGCATTTTATATTCAATGCTTTAAATTCGGTAAATAATTTCATTGCCCAAAGTGATGAACGGAGCGCCAACAGGTACCTCACTGAATTTTCTACATTAATGCGGGCTGTTTTGGAAAATTCAGAACAAGATTTCATACCGTTATCTAAAGAATTGGAATTACTGAAACTTTACACCAAACTGGAACACTCCCGTTTTGAGGAAAAATTTGATTTTGAAATAAACGTTGCCGAAAATGTAAAGGTGGATGATTTTCAAATACCACCTATGCTGGTGCAACCCTACATTGAAAATGCCATCTGGCATGGATTGCGGTACAAGGAAGAAAAAGGATATTTAAAAATCAATTTAAACCAGCCGGATCCTGAAACCATTCAAATTACCATTGAAGATAATGGTATTGGGAGAAAACGCTCCGGAGAATTAAAAACCATGAACCAGAAGAAACAAAACTCCAAAGGCATGGGAAACATCAAAAAGCGTATAGAAATTCTCAATAACATGTACAAAGACAAAGTAGATGTATTTATCAGTGATGCTTTTGAAGATGAAACGGGTACGAGGGTGGTGTTAACCTTAAAGAAGGATTAAATTGAATAATAGTCATAATTGATGATTATTTCTCACAGTATTTGGGGAAATACCTTTAGTCGAATATTAGTTACTTTACATAGAAAAGTAAGATTTTTTTAAATCCTTTTTTATAGATTCACCATTCTAAAAATAATTAACCATGAAAAAATTATCCTATCTATGCCTGGTATTGTTTACAATACTATT
>CALGUD010000067.1 GCA_937901915.1 uncultured Flavobacteriaceae bacterium | reverse complement strand
CTGAACTCAATTTATCTGCATGATTGGAACAATGCTTACTCCCATAATGCCACTCCCCTGGCAAAACGATTTGGGGAAGATTTTGACAAGAGTTTTCACCTTGCAAAAGACGAGGAAAGAGGAAGCACTAAAATCATAACTATCAGCGATAAAAATTTTAATTTTTTGAAATGGGAACGGGAAGAGGTTGATATTATAAAGGTTCAATTAAACTTTCCTGTATATCCGAAACAGGCTTACGAATTAAAATTATCCTATACCGTTAAACTACCTGATAGTAAATTTACCAAGTACGGTTACACAAAAAACAAAGAATATATTCTCCGATACTGGCATGTTACACCTGCTGTTTATGAAAATAGTAAATGGAAATTGTACAGCAATAAAAATCTTGATGATTTGTATGATAAAAATGCAGATAGTCAGGTGATCTTTAATTATCCGGCTGAATATATTGTTACCTCAGATTTGAATATTGTTCAACATAAAAGAGTTGGGAATTACAATCAAACTGTTTTGTATGGTGAGAATCGGGCAGCTACCAGGTTGTATATAAAGCACATAAATGAGTTTTCTACCCACATAAAAGATTCATTTTCAATTGTCACTAATTTTGAATCTAAACGCCTGGATCCTATACAGAAAGGGCTTTCCATTGATAAAGTCATGTCCTTTGTGACTGATCATTTAGGAGAATATCCACATAGTAAACTATTAGTGACCGAAGAAGATTATAAAAAGAATCCTCTTTACGGCCTTAACCAACTACCTTCTTTTTTGAGGCCATTTCCGGACGAATTTCAGTTTGAAATGAGATTTCTCAAAACAACTTTGTCTAATTTCCTGGAAAACACAATTTTAATGAACCCACGTGAAGATAAATGGGTGTCGGATGCTATATTAACATATTTAATGATAAAGTATGTTGAATATAACTATCATGACATGAAGCTGCTGGGTAAATTGTCAAACATATGGGGTGTCCGCTCCTTTAGTATGGCCAAAATGGATTTTAATGACCAGTACACCTTTTTGTATATGCTGATGGCCAGAAGAAGTTTGGACCAGGCACTAACAACACCCAATGACTCTCTTATTAAATTTAATCAAAAAATAGCTAACCCTTACAAAGCTGGTGTTGGATTGGTTTATTTAAAAAAATATCTTGAAAACGATGATTATGTTGATAAACAAATTAAAAAGTTTTATAGTACATATAAACTAAAACTAACCGACCCATCTTCTTTTATTAAAGTCTTAAAAGAAAACCCTTCAAAAGATATTGACTGGTTTTTTAATGAGTATGTAAACACCCGTAAAAAGATTGATTACAAACTTAAGAATATAAGAAAAAGTAAAGATTCATTATGGGTTACAGTAAAAAATAAACGAGGTACAAATGCACCTATAACACTCTATGGGATTTCTAAAAATGACTCTATTGTTTCTAAACAGTGGCTCTCAGGAATTAATGATGAAAAAGTAGTTGGGTTAGAAAGGGATAGTATTAAAAGACTCGTACTTAACTATGATAAAATTATACCTGAATTTAACCAGCGTAATAACTCAAAAGCCGTAAATAACCTGTTAGGAAACAGAAAAATAAAATTTCAGTTTTTTAAGGATATTGAAGATCCTTTGTATAATCAAGTTTTTTATGTTCCTGTTTTCACATTTAATGCCTATGATGGTTTGGTAACTGGAATGAGGCTATACAACAAAACATTTCTAACCAGGCCTTTTCTGTATGATATTGACCCCTCCTATTCTCCCAAAGAAAAAACTTTGGTAGGCGGTGCTAAATTTAATTTTAGACATTATATAGATGAAGGTAATTTATATCTTATAAACTTCAGAATAAGTGGCAGCACTTATCATTATGCTCAAGATCTCAGATACAGTTCAATAACTCCGGAAATTTCATTTGCCTTTCGTACCAATGATTTCAGATCTAATGAAAGACAGTTTTTGATGTCCCGGTTTGTAAATATAATACGTGATAAATCACCTGACATTGATACAGACCCTGATTATAGTGTATTTAATACAAGATATATTTATTCAAATAACGGGATTATTAACTATAAATCCTGGTTTGCCGATTTACAGATAGCCGATAAGTTTTCTAAGGTTTCTTTTAACTGGGAATTCCGAAAGTTATACAAGAATAACAGGCAATTAAACTTAAGGTTTTTTGCAGGTAAGTTTATTCATAATAAAACAAATTCAGACTTTTTTAGTTTTGCCTTAGACCGTCCTACGGATTATTTATTTGATTATAGTTACTTAGGCAGGTCTGATGATTCTGGGATATACAGCCAACAGGTTGTCATCGCCGAGGGCGGGTTTAAATCCAAACTGGATCATCCTTTTGCAAATGACTGGATGGCAACTGCTAATGGTAGTGCCAATCTGTGGAAATGGATTGAAGTGTATGCAGATGCCGGTTTTATTGATAATAAATATGAATCTCCTCGTTTTGTATATGATTCAGGTATTCGGCTAAACCTGGTTACAGATTATTTTGAGTTATACCTTCCAGTTTATTCCAATAATGGCTGGGAAATTGCACATGAAAACTATGATGAGAAAATCCGGTTTATTATTACACTGAGTCCCAGAACCCTTATCGGTCTTTTTACCAGAAAATGGTTTTAAATTTTGTTAATTTTTTATTGATTTTTTATTAAAACACCTAAAAATAAGTTTCTATTATTTTTTTCACACTAATCATACTATAAAATTGATAAATTATCATCCTTTTAAGTTATCCGGATTGTAAAACCCCAAACTTTTATTTACCTTTGTGTGGCTTCAAAATACGCCTAATGCAGACAGAGACAAACACGAAAGCAAACATTACCTTTCAAGATTTCAAAAAGCAAGTAATCAGCGATTATAAAATTGCAGTTGCGAGCAGGGAGTGTAGCTTATTAGGGAGGCGTGAAGTTCTTACAGGTAAAGCTAAGTTTGGTATTTTTGGTGATGGTAAAGAATTACCTCAAATAGCGATGGCAAGGGTTTTTAAAGAAGGAGATTTCCGTAGCGGATATTATCGTGATCAAACTTTTATGTTTGCTATTGGAAGGTTAAATATGAAAAGCTTTTTTGCTGCCCTCTATGCACATACCGATTTAGAGAAAGAACCCATGAGTGGCGGGCGTCAAATGGGAGCACATTTTCTTACCCGTAGTAACAATTCCGATGGTTCATGGGTAGACCTTACAAAACAAAAAAACAGCAGTTCAGATATATCTACCACTTCGGGGCAAATGCCTCGGCTTTTAGGGCTAGCACAAGCTTCAAAAGTATACAGACAGCTCAAGGATATTGACTCTCAGGGTTTTTCCGATAACGGAAACGAAGTTGCCTGGGGTACTATAGGGAATGCCAGTACAAGCGAAGGTTTATTCTTTGAAACATTCAACGCTGCAGGTGTAATGCAGGTTCCCATGGTAATTAGTGTGTGGGATGATGAGTATGGGATATCAGTTCCTAATAAATATCAAACCACAAAAGAAAGTATATCGGAAGTTCTAAAAGGTTTTCAAAGAGATGAAGAACATCCTGGTTTTGAAATCTTTGTTGTAAAAGGATGGGACTACCCTGCCCTTATTGAAACCTACGAAAAAGCCGGGGAGCTTGCACGTAAAGAACATGTTCCGGTACTGATTCATGTTATTGAGCTGACTCAGCCTCAGGGGCATTCATCCTCAGGTTCACACGAGAGATACAAAAGTGAAGAACGGTTGCAATGGGAAAAAGATTTTGATTGTAACCTGAAATTTCGAGAATGGATTATTCATAATGGCTTTGCTACTGAAGAACAACTGGTTGCCATTGAAAAAGAAATAAAAAAAGACGTACGGGACAATAAAAAAGAAGCCTGGTCAGAATTTCTTTCACCACACATAGCAGATAAAAAACAGGTTGCAACACTATTAGAAGCACTGGCTAACAACAGTGTAAATAAATCCTTTATAAATAGGTTAAAAAATGATTTAATTGCTATTGATGAGCCTGCTAAACACCATATCATATCAACTGCCAGGAAAGCATTACGCTATGTACTGAATGAAAATTCTCCTGAAAAAGAAAGGCTTAAAGAATGGATAGATCATTATTTTAAAATAACACAGCCTTTATATAGTTCACATTTACACAGTGAAACCCAAATGAGGGCCGCGAATATCCCTCCGGCAGCACCGGAATATGATAGGGATGCTGAAATGGTGGATGGAAGGATTGTATTAAGAGATAATTTCGATAAAATCTTTCAAAAACATCCTAAAGCATTAATTTTTGGAGAAGATACCGGGAAAATAGGAGATGTAAATCAAGGCCTGGAAGGGTTGCAAAAAAAATATGGAGAGGTACGCATAGCCGATACGGGTATCAGAGAAGCCACTATTGTAGGACAGGGAATCGGCATGGCTTTACGCGGACTCAGGCCCATTGCAGAAATTCAATACGTAGATTACGTTTTATATTGTTTGCAGACTCTAAGTGATGATTTAGCATCCCTCCTCTATCGTACTAAAGGCCAGCAAAAAGCGCCACTCATTATCCGTACCAGAGGGCATCGTCTGGAAGGTATCTGGCATGCAGGTTCACCTATGGGCGGACTGCTACATTACCTTCGGGGAATTTATTTGCTCGTGCCCAGAAATATGACAGTTGCAGCGGGATTTTACAATACACTTATGGAATCTGATGACCCTGCCCTTATTGTAGAAAGCCTGAACGGGTACCGCCTCAAAGAAAAGTTGCCGAAAAATTTAGGTGAGTTTAAAGTTGCCATAGGAATTGTAGAAACCTTAAAAGAAGGGGAAGACATTACTTTGGTTTCATACGGATCTACATTAAGGATTGTTGAGCGGGCTGCTCAGGAACTTCAGGAAGTAGATATTAATGCTGAGATTATAGATATACAAAGCCTGACACCTTTTGATATTCAAAATGACATTCTTAAAAGCATAAAAAAAACCAACAGGTTACTCATTATAGACGAAGATGTTCCCGGGGGGGCATCTGCTTACATCCTGCAACAAATCATTGAAAACCAAAATGGGTATCAATATCTGGACAGTGCTCCACAAACTTTAACGGCACAACCACACAGGCCGGCTTATGCAAGTGATGGAGACTACTTCTCAAAACCCAATGCCGAAGATGTTTTTGAAAAAGTGTACGCCATAATGCATGAAGCAAATCCACTAAAATATCCTTCATTGAGATAGATCAAATTGATTGTAAACCTTCATTTATTATCTATTTGGAAGCTCTTTTTTTTTATAAAATAAGTAATTACATACTTTTCCATTATCCTGATACGGAATTCTACTACATTCAATTATCACGGAATTCAGGGATGTTTCATATCATTTAAAACTATAATTTGCGCACCTGAGTTTTCCCTGAACTTCTACTCTATTTTAGTATGCTAAAATACTATCTGTTAATATAATAAATTTAAGACCAAACTTTAATCAACCAAAAAATGAGACTGTCTTACTTGTTACTATTGTTATTTTTAGTCCCAATCACTTCATATTCACAATTAAACGATGAAGGTTGGACTATCCTAACTCCATTATCAACTACAAAAATTATATATGTAAGTGCATCAGATGGAGATGACCAAAGTGGTGAAGTTTATACTTCAGCCCACACAGAAATAGGGAGTGACCCTTTTATGCCTTCAGGAACAATTATGCCTTTTAAAACAATTCAAGCCGCGGCAGAGAATGCGGATAATGGCGAAGGAGCATGGATTCTTTTAAAAAGGGGTGATGTATTTTTTGAGTCACTTGTTACAAAGTCAGGAGCATCAGAAAATGAACCCTTCCTGTATACTTCTTATGGAAGTAGTAATGAAATGCCTCTGTTAAAGACCGGTGCAAACAGCGGGGTAAGTTACTGCTGCAGAAGCATTACAAATTTTTGGGTCGTAGGTATATCGTTTTACGCCCATACAAGAAATCCTGAAGATCCTGATTATGTTAATGGTGACGGATCAACAGGATTCAGGTTTTATTCCGGCGAAACACATAGAACAGAAAACATATTAATAGAAGGATGTGTTTTTAAATTTTATTTAAGTAACGTAATAAATGGGCCAGGTTTATTAACAAATATTAAACTTAGAAGAAATGTTATTCTTAATAACTACGGCACGACGGATCAGGGACACTCCCAAGGTTTGTTTGCTTCAAATGTTAATGGGATAATTCTCGAAGAAAATATATTTGATCATAACGGGTGGTATAAACAATCCATCAATAGTGATAACAGTAAAGAAGACGGCCAAGCTACCATGTTTAATCATAACATCTATTTTGCAGGTAACCATAATGTAACCTTTAGTAGCAATTCATTTTTCAGGACAAGTAGTATTGGGACTAAATGGACTGCTAACAATGGCGAAGGCAGCAGTACCGGGCTTACTCTTACCAATAACCTTTATTATGATTATGAGGTGGGGGTTTCAATGGGAGGTAACGAATCTGAACCACCATACAGGTTTAGAGATATTATTGTGTCAGGAAATGTTTTTGACCAACCCAATGTGTCCATGCAAACAAACAGGCAATTAGGTTGGATGATGGAAATGAACGATTGGGATAATGGGGTTTTGAGTAACAACTTATTGGTACATCAGAAACTATCAGAACGTACCAATTGTTATGGTATAAGTATCATAGGCCAAAATAGAGATCTTACCGTTAGAAATAATATTTTATACAATTTAAAGAATTCCGATTACATTGTTTTAGGAAATTTAAAAGAAGGTAATGTAGATTTTGTAAATAGCACAATACAAGACAATGAACTTACCTTTCCTACTGAAAATGAGAGGTACTATGTCCGCACCCATGGGCCGGTAGATAATTCTCTGTTTTCAAACAATACGTATAGCAATGCTCAAGATTATGAAGAAGGGTTCAGAATTGAAAGTGACAGAATGAATTACAATGAGTGGATTAGTAGCTCTGGGGAGTCAGGATCTGACACTACACCACCCTCCTATCCTGATCCCTCAAGGTCACTTGACACGTATGTAACAGAAATATTGGGATTAAGCTCCGTTGATGAATTTTATGATGAACTGCGCAATCAAACAATGCTGAACTGGCGCCTGGAATACACAGCCGGATATATAAATGCATGGATAAAAGAAGGGTTTGGAATAAATTCAGATACACCTACTATTATAACCAGTACTTTGCCTGGTGGTATTGTGAATGAACTCTACAGTAAGAATTTATCTGCATTTGGAGGCAATGGAACAATAATTTGGAGTATCACTGCAGGAAGTTTACCAAACGGGTTAACATTATCGGAAACAGGAGAAATTTCAGGAACACCTACTACTCCGGGTACCGCCACGTTTACAGTCACTGTATCAGATGATGATGGAGATGAAGCATCTCAGCAATATACTATAACAATAATTTCGGAATGTACCGATGTTATTGTAAATGCAGGGAACGATGCAACCATTAACTCAGGAGAAACAGTTGCTCTAAATGCCACTTCCGATAATGAAGGCACATTTCTATGGCAGCCCTCTGAAGGGTTAAGCAACGTCAATATAGCTTCACCCATTGCCAATCCTGCCGTAACAACTACCTATACCGTAACAGTTACAGATACTAATGGCTGTACTGGTGAGGATTCCATTACTATTACGGTAAATCCGGTAACAGATGTTTCAATGAAATATGGGTTTTCCCCAAATAATGATGGTATTAACGACTTTTGGGAAATAACCGGAATAGAACAATATCCCGATAATGTAGTACAAATATTCAACAGGTGGGGGAATTTGGTTTTTGAAATTCAAGGCTACAATAATTCATCTAACTTCTTTGATGGATATGCTAATAAATTAAAAAGCCTTGGTGCCAGTGAACTGCCCGACGGTACTTATTTTTTCAAGATTAACATTCATGGAGAACATTCTCTTAGTAAAACAGAAGGATACTTAATTTTAAAACGATAACATGAAAATTCCAAATATAATAGCTGTAATATGCATTCTCATATTTACAGTCAAATCAACTTATGCCCAGCAAACACCAGAATTTGCCGACTATTTTTACAACCCTTTGGTAATTAATCCGGCTTACACAGGATTCTACAGAAATTCTGATATAACATTTTCCGGAAGAATGCAAGCCGGAAGCGTAGAAGGTGCCCCGGAAACACTTAGCTTAAGTTTTCATGGCCCCATTAGCCAAAAAAAAATGGGTGTGGGAGGTATGGTTATTCATGATAAGCTTGGAGTAACCACAAAAACAAGCTTTTATGGCACATATGCTTTTAAACTGTTTTCTTATGAAAATAGTAGCAATTCATGGTACTATTCCCCTACTTCACTCTCTTTGGGGCTTGTAGGCGGTGTATCCAGGTATACAGAGGGCCTGTCCTCTTTAAACATAGAAAATGACCCTGTATTTCAAAACAATATTAATGCAACGTTACCCTCGGTAGGTGTTGGTGCTTTTTATAACAGTGAATCTTTTTATATAGGGCTTTCATCCCCCAATCTGTTAGAATCATCAATTTCTCAAGAAAACAATGTAAATATTAAAAGTCACTATTACCTTAACTCCGGAGTCCGTTTTTTTAGTTCAAGATTCTTTTTTATTGAACCTAGTATTTTACTTAAATATGTTGATGGCGCACCGTTACAAGCAGATTTTAATGTGTTTTTTAATTATAATAATACCATTGAATTGGGTGCCGGCTATAGAACTACATCTTCTTTAAATATCCTGGCCGGAGTATATATTAAAAATAATTTTCGGTTAGTATACAATTATAATCCTGCCTTAGATAGTACACCCTTGGGCCAATCCCATGGCCTAATACTCAGTTATCGCTTTGGAGATGGATTTTAAATGAAAAATTGTTAAAATACTAAAAAAAATAGAGTAAAAAATTTTTTTAAACAACCCCTCCTTTATCATGGGGTACGCTTGAACTTAACCTCTTATTTTCCAAACGACCCTTCACTTACAGAGGGTCGTTTTTTGTTAAAGTATATTTGATAAAAAACAACCCCTAAATCTTCGAAGAACCTTGTTTTTACAGGCACTTCAAGAGTTGTTAAATGTTTTAATTCTTGTTTTTATATTTAGTAATTTCGAAAGCAAACGAGTTAAACATTTAAATTTTTTATTATGAAAAACATACTATCTATTATGCTTTTTTTGGCTTGTGCATCAGTTTTTGCAACTAATGGAACAGGAGATGTGAATGATCAAAACTACCCTCAAGTGGGGGATGTATTGGTAATCGGTGAATCAAACACTTATAAGTATAATCATATTGATTTTCCGAGGCTTAATATGATTGTTAAAAGAGGTGGTATTGCATCTTATAAAACTGTGCATGGCAATGAAGTAGTAGTTAAAGCTGTTGAAGAAAAGACAGACGGAACTACAGAGGTTATTCTTGAGCGTAGAAATGGCAAAAAATTCTTCAGGCATTTAAAATCTGTGAAAGC
>CALGUD010000066.1 GCA_937901915.1 uncultured Flavobacteriaceae bacterium | reverse complement strand
GAGCTTTAATACCTTTTGGCTCATTTTCAATTACCAGGGCGGTGTAGTCATTCTGTATAATAATAAATTCAGCTACGTTGTATTGTCCGCTTTTTTCAATTTCATTTTTTATATCATAAATACTTTTCTTTTCTGCTTTCTCATCAATTTTATAAGTTGATTTATTAAGTACGCTTTTAATTTCCTGTTCAAATGCTAAAATGGTGCCTGTAAGGCATACAAT
The DNA here is from genome assembly GCA_937901915.1 of uncultured Flavobacteriaceae bacterium. Lineage (GTDB taxonomy): Bacteria > Bacteroidota > Bacteroidia > Flavobacteriales > Flavobacteriaceae > Abyssalbus. Next base: position 13,104 of record CALGUD010000066.1, on the reverse strand, counting down.
AAATAAAATAATCCCGCTACCAATACCTAGCCATAAATGTATATCATTTATGATTTTTCTGAATGTAATTTTTTTCTTCATTGAATGAATTAAAATTTGAAAATGGTTAAAGGCTTTATTATTACAATAAGCCTTTAACCAATAAGGTGCTTATGAATTTTAAAGTCTGTAGCTAATTCCAAATTTAAAATGGATTGGTTTTTGCGGAATCCCATATCCGTTATAATATTCTTCATCAAATATATTATCAACCTTTATATGCAAGCTGTATTTATCCTTGTGATAAAATACAGTGCCATCAAAAGTAGTAAATGCTTCTGCATAAAAAGAGTTATCAACACTTCGCGATTCATAAATTTCACTCATGTGATTTCCACCAAACCCGAATCCGAGTCCTTTAAAATCCCCGTTTATAAAGCTGTAACTTACCCAGAAATTCGCTACTGTCTCGGGTGTAAGCGTTAACCTGTAACCCTCGAGGGAAGGGTCGGAAGATTTTTCAACAGTTGCATTATTGTGAGTATACCCTGCTACTAAGTTTAATCCCGGAAGAGGATTTGCTATAATATCAATTTCAAAACCTCTACTTAATGTTTCACCATCCTGGGTCTGGTAAGTGCCAAAATTCCTGATGGCATTGTCAATATTTATGTTGTAGTAACTTATTGTGCTTTTTAATTTTCCACCCAAGAGGTTTAGTTTAGTTCCAATTTCCCATTGAGTGGCCTTTTCAGCGTCAAAAACAATTACATCTCCGTTTTCGTTTAATCCCGGAGCCTGATTATTAAATCCGTTCATAAAATTGGCAAAAAGTGAAGCCTTGTCATTAAACGGATTATACACAGTACCCAATTTATAACCAAATGTATTTTGATTATAACCATCATTTCCTTCAGCACCATTATTTATAGTATTACTGTTTATAAAACGGTCAAAACGAATACCACCTACAAACGTAAACTGATCATTAAATGTAAGGGCATCAGAAAGATAGGTTGCCACAACTTCCTGTTTCGTTTCGGTACGTCTCCTGGAGAAGTTACCTGAAACAAAAGTTTCAAAGGAATCTTCTGTAATGGCAGGGATAGACGTTTGGTTGCCATTTAGTGTAATTTGGTCGAATTCAATAAAAGGAGGCCCTGGTTGAACAGCACGCTGAAATTCATCAAAATAGTTAATATAGCTGGCTCCTAAAAGAAATTTATTTTCAACTGAGTTGAACTCATGAATGCCTAAAAAGTCCTGCTGAATATGAGTGTTTCCGGCATTTCTTGGCATGTATTGAATATAATTTCTGGATACAGTATTGTTATCCTCCATTTCAAGTCGAAAGAAATTTGCTTCAACATCTATGTTGGAGGCAGAAAAACTTGTTTTAGATGACCAATTATCATTTAATTTATAATCTATAAAAGTTTGAAAAACCATCGATTTCATTTCCCCTGCCATATCATCTGTGCTATAGTTTGTGTCGTAATCCCAGTTCAGGTCATCCCAACTATTGGCGTTTGTTACGCCGGCACCGAGACCGCGTGCGAAGTTAAAGTTTCTACGGGTTTTAAAGTATTCAACTTCAGAGGTAATGCTCAATTTTTCATTCAGATTATAAGTTAATGAAGGTGCAATCATAAAATCCCTTTGCAATCCCTGGTCCTGGAAGCTATTTTCAGTATGAAATGCACCATTAATTCTAAACAATAATTTGTTTTCTTCGTCTAATACATTATTGTAATCCAGTGTAACCCTGTTCAGTTCCCAATTACCAGTTGTATAACCTATTTCCAGTTTTTTTCCGTCAAAAGGTTTTTTAGATACCCTGTTTAAAACACCACCATACCCTGCAATATTCTGGAATCCGGACCCGAAAAGAACAGCGGAGGTTCCTTTAATTACTTCTATACGTTCAATGTTTTGAGGGTCAACAGGGGTACGCGTATACGAAACCATTCCGTTCCGGATATAACCGTCAGACCTGAATCCACGTAAATAAGCTGTAACATTACCTTCATTGGTCTGCACATACCCACCACCGGTTATACTTTTTAAAGCAGAAGCCAAATCTGTTGTTACTTGTTCCTGCAACAATTCATTTGTAACTACTGTATATGACTGAGGTGTGTTTATATTTTTTAATGGCATACGGGATACATAAGGAGTTTCTTTTTGAGCAAACTGGTTGAGCCTTTGTGCTACAACAACCACTTCCTGTAACTGTTCTTCATTAACATCAAGGAGAATATCGTCTACTTCGGTTACTGAATTCGCCATTACAGATATATTAATTGATTGTGATTCTAATCCTATTAATGAAAATGTAAGTGTATATTCCCCCGGCTGTATATTGTTTATTGAAAATGAACCATCATCTTTAGAAATGGTTCCTTTGTCTGTATTTTCAACAATTACATTTACATACGAGCCCGGTTGATTATCTGATGTGTATATCTTTCCTTTTATATTGCCGGTATTTTGTTGTTGTGAAAATGTTTGGTTTATTGAAAAAATTATAAATACAAGAAGAATGCTTTTCTTTTTTAATAGAGTAAAGGGGGTAACTTTCATCTTATTCTTATTTAGATTTAATTTAAATTATTAATTTTGGCAAAAGTAGGCGAGCTTAAAAAATAGTATGTAACGCAAAAGGTTTTTTTAATAACGTAAAATGATAAAATGAAAACAATTTTAAAGAGTTCTATATTTTCTAATAATGAAGTAATTAAAACGTATTCTAAAAATTTTGAAGCTTCAGACTTAAAAGAGGAAATTCAGGTTATAAATGAGAATGAAGTCAAAGGGATTGTAAAAGAAATTCAGCTAAACGGTATTTATTTGTCAATAAGGGACATTTCGGTTATCAATAATTATAGTATTAAAGTAGCCCATGATTTTCCATTATTTAAGTTACATTTTGAAATTGAAGGATCTAACCTTTATACTCCTGCGAATTCTGGGAATAAATCTATTTATATACCCAGGGGGCATTATAACCTTTTTTATTTGCCAAATGTAGAAGGAACCTTATGTTATGAAACCAAAAAAAGAAAAACCCTTGAAATTATATTCACTGAGGCATATTTAAAAAAAATAATAGGAAATAACTTTAGAGACTTGTTGCTAAATTTTGGTGAAGCTATAAAGAATGAAGAAGCATTTATTTTGTGGAAGAATAGTAAACCGATTACTTCCGAGTTACAGGATAATATAGATGAGATTATTTCATGTAAGTATGTTGATAATATTAAGAAAGCTTATCTGGAAGCAAAAGTAGCCGAGTTATTGATTATACTACTTGCAAAAACCAATGATGAAAAATATAATGGGACAAATATTGAATTGCCCAAAGCTGATTATGACAAAATTTTAGAAGTAGAATCTTATATAAGGAAAAACCTGAAAAGTAATCTAACAATTTCAGGATTAGCATCAATAGCCGGACTAAATGCCTCAAAACTAAAACGAGGGTTTAAAATAGTATTCTCTATGACTATTTTTAAATACATTACAGACCTTAGGATGAAAAAAGCAAGAGAACTTATTACAAAACAGCAATATAATATTACACAAGCATCTTATGAAGTTGGATATAAAAATCCGCAGCACTTTACAGCAGCTTTCAAGAAATTATATGGTTATTTACCAAGCAGATTAAATAAAATTTGATGTAATTAATTCTATAATTTGTAAGAAATTTATATCTTCATTTTATGAAATGAGTCATAACAATTAAGTTGATGCCAACTGAAATGTTTGTAGACGAATTCCATCTGACCTCAAAAAAAAATAAAAAGAACAGATGAATGAAGATTTTCTACATTATCTATGGAAATTTAAAAAGTTTCCCTTTCACAATCTAAAAACCACACAAAATGAATTCATTGAAATTATTCAGGTTGGAGAACATAATTTTAATTCCGGTCCGGATTTTTTTAATGCAAGGCTTAAAATTGATGACCAATTATGGGCTGGTAATGTAGAAATACATCTTAAATCGTCAGACTGGTACCTGCACAACCATGAAGATGATGATAACTACAAGAATGTGATACTTCACGTAGTATGGGATCATGATGTGGAAATATTTAGAAATAAAAACATCCCTATACCGACTCTTGAGTTAAAAAATATCGTTTCAGAGACTTTGTTAGTAAAGTATCACAATTTAATAAATCAAAATAGAAAATTTATAAATTGTGAAAACGATATTGCTCATTTTGATCCTTTTCTCTTAAAAAATTGGATTGAGCGATTGTACCTGGAACGTTTGGAAGACAAAGCTAAAAGCATTTCACTTGAACTCAAAAGATCAAATAATGATTGGGAAGCAGTATTATTTAAAATGCTGTTAAAAAATTTTGGTTTAAAAGTAAATGGCGATTCATTTTACAGTATTGGGAATTCAATTGATTATGCAGTTATCAGGAAGCTTTGGAATAATCAGACACAATTGGAGGCTGTTTTATATGGCTTGGCCGGATTTTTAAACCAGAATTGTCATGATGTATATTTTCTTCAACTAAAGGAAGAGTATCTATACTTAAAAAATAAGTTTCAACTATCAGAAAAGGGTATAAATACGCCTAAATTTTTTAAATTAAGACCATCAAACTTTCCCACAATCCGGTTGTCTCAGATATCTTCACTTATAGTTAATAATCAGAATTTGTTTTCTAAAATTATACATATTAATGAATTATCTGAATTTTATGATTTATTTAATGTTCAAACCTCAGAATATTGGAAAAACCATTACACCTTTGGTAAAGAATCATCACACAGCAGTAAAAAGCTGACTAAAAGTTTTGTTGATTTACTAATTATCAATACTATCTTACCATTAAAGTTTTGTTACGCAAAATTTATTGGAAGTGAAATAGATGAATCAATTATTAGGCTTATAAATTCAGTAAAAGGAGAAGAAAATAATATAATAGGTAATTTTACTGCACTGGGTTTAAAAATAGGTTCTGCATTAGATACTCAGGCGTTACTCCAGAAATACAACAATTACTGTACTAAAAATAAATGTCTGCAATGTGTGGTGGGCAACTATTTAATTAAGCAATAGTTTACTATATTTACTCAATGAATACGTTACACAATATTCGCTATTTTTTTGAAAAACACGGTTTTGAAGTTTCATCACGGATGGCAGAGCGATTAGGGATGAAAGCTAAAAATGTGCGTTTATTTTTTATCTATTCCTCTTTTGCCACTTTAGGTTTGTGGTTTTTTGTGTATTTAACCCTTGCCTTTTGGTTAAAGTTAAAGGATTTACTCTATACTAAAAGAACCTCAGTTTTTGATTTATAAGATCATATACATCAAAACAGGTAATGTTTAAATATAATTTATTCCATATTTTTAATTCGATAAAAATTATATTTCATGAATAAAACTTGATTAGCTGTCATTTTTTTAGCATCTTGGGCGTCTAATTCACTGGAAAACCAAAAATATAAAGCCGATTATGAAGAAATATCTTCTAACCCTATCATCATTCCTTACTCCTATATTAATATTTGCACAAGAGCAACAAAGTACATCTGAAAAAATAGATACAGTTTTTAAAAAGTATACAAATTGGTTTGTTGAGGCAATTTTTTATGAAATTCCTTTTTCTGATACTTTTCAGATTCCCTGGGTGTTAATAGTATTAATAGGAGGGGCACTTTACTTTACTATTTATTTTAAACTAATAAATATCACCGGGTTTGCTACGGCAATACGGGTTATCAGGGGTAAATATGAAGATATAGAAAAACATGGAGCCGATACTCTTTATGGAGATCCGACCCCAAATGAAGGAGTAGATTTACCAGAAACTATTAGGGATGAAAGTGCAGATGGAGAAGTTTCGCATTTTCAGGCACTAACAGCAGCCCTGTCTGCCACAGTAGGATTAGGCAATATTGCAGGCGTGGCAGTAGCACTTTCTATAGGTGGCCCCGGAGCTACTTTCTGGATGATTGTAGCGGGCTTGTTAGGCATGGCATCAAAATTTGCAGAATGTACTCTTGGTGTAAAATATCGAGATGTCGGCGCAGATGGTACAGTATATGGTGGGCCTATGTATTATTTGACTAAAGGACTTAAAGAAAAAGGTGTCGCCGGTTTAGGTAAAGTATTGGCGGTTTTATTCTCTATTTTTGTGATTGGAGGTTCTTTTGGTGGAGGGAATATGTTTCAGGCAAACCAGGCAGCAGCACAGTTCGTAAAACTGTTTGATATTCAAAATGCCAATGGCGGACTCTATTTCGGGATTGTTATGGCCGTATTGGTTGGTGTAGTAATTATAGGGGGTATTAAAAGAATTGCTTCTGTTACAGAGAAAGTAGTTCCTTTTATGGCCGGAATGTATGTGTTAGCGGCACTTATTATATTGGGTGCTAACTTCACATTAATAGACGATGCTTTCGGTTTAATCTTTGAAGGTGCCTTTTCAGGCCTGGGGATTGCCGGTGGATTGATTGGTGTTATGATACAAGGTATACGAAGAGGGGCTTTTTCTAATGAAGCTGGTGTTGGTTCTGCAGCAATTGCACATTCTGCAGTACGTACTAAATATCCTGCAAGTGAAGGTATTGTAGCATTATTGGAACCTTTTATAGATACGGTAATTATATGTACCATGACCGCATTGGTAATCATCATTACTAATTTTGACGGATCAGTAATGCAATATGGTGTTCCCATTAAAGAAGGGGTTGAAAATACAGCGATTGCTTTTGATTCTGTAATCCCTCATTTTTCAATTATACTAACCATTGCAGTTATATTATTTGCTTTTTCAACCATGATTTCATGGTCTTATTATGGTATGCAGGGGTGGATTTATCTTTTTGGAAGAGGTAAAGTAACGGAATTAGTTTACAAGTTATTCTTTTTATTTGCAGTAGTGATAGGGGCTTCTATTAGCCTTGGAGCTGTAATTAATTTCTCCGATGCTATGATTTTTGCCATGGTTGTGCCTAATATTATAGGTGTTTTATTATTAACACCTGTGGTTCGTAAAGAACTAAAAAGATATATGAAAGCTATTAATAAAAAGGAAGAAGCATTAGAGGAAGGGGCAGATGATTATAATGATATATTATGATTTAATGTAATAATTTAATGATGAAATTAAAATCCCATTTCGAATTTAATAAACAGCAACGAAATGGGATTTTCTTTTTATTACTTCTTATAGTAATTTTTCAATGTATTTATTTTTTTATTGATTTTTCCGGAAATGATCCTCAAATTTCTGAAGAAGAGCTTATAGCATATCAAAAACAGATAGATTCTTTAAAGAATATTGAAATTAAACGCAAAAATACTCCAAAGATATTCCCTTTTAACCCAAATTACTTAAGTGACTACAAAGCATATTCATTTGGGATGAGCAATCAACAAATTGATAAACTTTTTCAATACAGAAACCAAGGTAGGTTTGTGAATTCCGCAGAAGAGTTTCAAAAGCTTACCGGTATTTCAGACTCACTTTTAAATGTAATGAGTCCGTATTTTGTTTTCCCGGATTGGGTTAAAAAGGATACTTTTAATAAAGTGAAAGAAAAACCTGTTGAATCTAAAGATTTAAATGTAGTTACTGTTGAGGATTTAAAAAAAATCCCAGGAATCGGTGATAAGTTATCTGAGCGTATAATTAAATATAGAAAATTATTGGGTAGTTTTATACAGAATGATCAGCTTTTTGAAGTATATGGGCTGGATAAAGAAACTGCTGAAAAAGTTTTAAAAGCATATCCCATTAAAACCATTCCCGAAATAGAAAAGATCAACATAAATGAGGCTTCTTTGAAGCAGTTGGCATCCATAGTTTATATAAGTTCTAAAGAAGCCGAAGAAATTATTATATACCGGAGTAAAATAGGAAAAATAGAATCCTTTAGTGAACTGGGCAAAATTGAAAGTTTTACAGCTCAAAAAATTAATAGAATTAAGTTATATTTGAGGCTACAATAAAATTGCTGTAAGAATGAAAGTGGATATAGAAACGCAAATGAATTTTGACTATTCAGAAATGCAAAATATGGTGGCAGCTTCTGCTAAGGATTTTGCTGAAATACATATAAAGCCTCATGTAATGGAATGGGATGAGGCTCAGATTTTTCCTGTGGATGTTTTTAAAAAGGCAGGAGAATTGGGTTTTATGGGAATGTTAGTTCCGCAACAATATGGTGGATCAGGTTTTGGTTATCATGAATATGTTGCTGTAATTGAAGAAATATCAAGAGTAGACCCTTCAATAGGATTATCTGTTGCTGCACACAATTCACTTTGCACAAATCATATTCTAGAATTTGGGAATGAAGAGCAAAAAATGCGATGGTTACCTAAACTCGCTACTGCAGAATGGTTGGGTGCATGGGGGCTTACTGAACATAATACCGGGTCCGATGCAGGGGCAATGAATACAACAGCTGTAAAAGACGGTGATGAATGGGTGATAAATGGATCCAAAAATTTCATTACACACGGCAAAAGCGGTGATATTGCGGTTGTAATTGCTCGTACAGGTAAAAAGGGTGACTCTAAAGGAATGACTGCTTTTGTGATTGAAAAAAATACACCCGGTTTTGCGAGTGGAAAAAAAGAAAATAAATTAGGAATGAGGGCAAGTGAAACAGCAGAACTCATTTTTACGAATTGCCGGATACCCGATGAAAACAGATTGGGAAAAGTTGGCGATGGATTCGTTCAATCTATGAAAGTGCTAGATGGTGGTAGAATATCCATAGCTGCTTTGTCATTGGGTATTGCAAAAGGAGCCTATGAAGCAGCACTTCAATACTCAAAAGAAAGGGAGCAGTTTGGAAAACCAATTTCACAATTTCAGGGCATATCATTTAAACTGGCCGATATGGCAACTCAGATAGAAGCTTCAGAATTACTTATTCATAAGGCTTCTTTCGAGAAAAATGCGGGCCGTCAAATGACTAAATTCGGGGCCATGTGTAAAATGTATGCCTCAGAAGCTTGTGTACATATTGCAAATGAAGCAGTGCAAATACATGGTGGGTATGGATATACCAAAGATTATCCGGTTGAAAAATTCTATCGTGATTCAAAATTGTGTACTATCGGTGAAGGGACCACAGAGATCCAAAAAGTCGTGATTGCTAAACATATACTTAAATAATAAAGAATCATTATGCCTATATTGTATATAACCAAAAAGAACTTTAAATCTTAGTGTGGAAGGTTGGTTTTCATGGTTTGATTTATTAGTGTTGTTCGGTATTGTACAAGGTATAATAACCAGTGCATTACTTCTAATTTCAAAAAAAAATTCTCAGAGTAACAAATATTTAGCCTTTGCTATTCTTTCTTTTTGCCTTTTGAGTATAAAAATGTTATTGCATACTCTGGGTTTGCGAAATGATCCCTTTCTCAGGTATTTTCCCATTGGAGTAGAACTACTTATTGCTCCTCTGATGTACTTTTATGTAAGCAGGCTACTTAATCCGAAGTTTAGGTTAAGATTTAAGGAGATTATACACTTTATTCCATTCATACTTTCTCAAGGATATTCATTTTTTATATTTTTTTTAGTATCCAACTATGATTCGATAGCTGAAAAAGATCGTATCGCAGAATCATTTTATTTTAATCTCGTTAAAGATACGGAAGACTATCTGGTGTTATTTTCTATAGCTGGCTATTTAGCTGGTTGTTATTTAAAGCTTAAGAAATATAGGCAATGGCTGGAAAATACGACTTCTGACAATACCTATCCTAATCTCAATTGGTTGAGAAATATGCTTATCCTGTCTATGGTTTTAGGTATTTTTTTATTGATCAACTTATCTTCTGATGCTCTCTTTAACCTGAAGGCTTCTTATTTTTTTCACTGGCAGGTATATTACGTACTTATTACATCTCTTATTTACTACTTTGGATTTGTAGGTTATATGCAGCCAGAATTTCAGGTTGAAACACCGGAAGGTCCTGGCAGAAATAAAGAGGCTGAAAAATTATCGCATGAAGATATTGATGAGATACAATCACAGCTTCAAAAAGCTATAAATAAAGATAAAGCTTACCTGAATCCTACCATTAATATTAAAGAACTGGCTAATATGTTGAATGTAAGTCAAAACAAATTATCATATGTTATTAATACATCACTGAAAAAAAAATTCAGGGACTTGATCAATCATTATCGTGTTGAAGAAGTTAAAATGAAGTTAAGTGATGAAAAGTATAAACATATGTCTATTCTGGGAATTGCCTTAGAATGTGGCTTTAACTCTGAAGCTAGCTTTTATCGAATTTTTAGAAAAAATACGGGTTTATCTCCCAACGAGTATATTAGCCAATCCAAACGATAGCTTATTTTATTTACTCTTAAAACGTGTTTTGAGTGGTGTAGTTGCCATAAAAAATGATTCTTTGTTGATCAATCAAAATAATTATCATGAGAATCTCCACTCCATCAAAGAAACAAATAGTACTTATAGTTCTGCTATTAATTACAACTGTTTCATGTGTACTTCTACAAGGATCAAACAGAAAACCGGCATATGAGGGTATACCGCTTAAAAAATATAATACTCTAAAAGGAACCGGCTTCAAAAAAGGAAGCTTAGAAACACTGACCAAGTATCTCAAGGATAGCTCCGAGACTACTGGGATGGTTGTGTTATATAAGGGTAAGGTAATATATGAATATGGAGATATTGAAGAGGTGAGTTACATCGCATCGTGTCGCAAAAGTGTGTTAAGTATGTTGTATGGAAAATATGTATTTAACGGGATTATTGATCTGGAAGAAAATATCGGAAGTATAGGTATCGATGAAGATGATGGTCTGTTGTCTATAGAAAAAGAAGCAACGGTTGATCATATTATAACTTCGAGATCTGGAGTTTTTCATGTCCCCTCAAACGGGGGATATGATGAAGAACATATTCTGAAAAGAAGTTCTGTAAAACCCGGAGAATATTTTGTATATAACAATTGGGATTTTAATGTGGCAGGTGCTATACTGGAAATGAAAACGGGAAATTCTGTGTATGAAGAAATCGAGGAACAGCTGGCTATACCTTTAGGATTTCAAGACTGGAATATCAAAAATCAAAAAAGAAAAGTAAATACAAATAAATCGCGTTATTCTGCATATCATATATACCTGTCTACACGTGACATGGCAAAAATAGGCCAGTTAATGCTTAATAAAGGACAATGGAATGGCAAACAACTTCTTCCGGAAGAATGGATACAGAAAACTATTACTACTGTCACCCCGGTTGACACAGTAAATAAAAGAAGAGGAAAAGATAAAACCAGTACCCTACAATTTTCATATGGATATATGTGGTGGCTTATAGATCATTTCGAAGAATATCAACAATTAGAAGGGGGTTATTCCGCAAGCGGTTATGGAGGACAATTCATATCCATTTTTCCGCAGGAGGATTTAGTAATAGCTCATAAGGCAAAACTGGACCTTTTTACACTCTGGGGACTAAAACCTGGAGGTGTTTCCGATGGACAATACTGGTTGGGTATTGTTAAAAAAGTTATTGATGCTAAAAATTAATTAAAAGCTAAAATAGGTTCTGAGTTTTATAGTTGAATTGTGTTTTTTAAAAACTTATCAACCCGAAAACGTTTTCGGTAATTAAACCCATTTTTTAAGAGGTAAAATTTTTATAAATTCATAAAATAACCTGTAAAAAATGAGAACATAATGAGAACTTCAACTATTTTAACTTTCCTGTTTGCATTAAGTTTATTTCTGAGTTGTAATGAACATGAAGTAATTAATGAACAGACAGAAACTATTGTACTTTCCGAAGAAAAAAAATCAAAAAATGCATCTCGACCGGGACTTAAACCCATTGGGTCAGGGGTGATGATGCAAGCTTTTTACTGGGATGTTCCCTCCGGAGGAACCTGGTGGGATCATTTAAATACGAAAGTAGACGATTGGAGTGCAGCAGGGATAGATGCTATCTGGCTACCCCCGGTATCCAAAGCACAAAATGGCCCTTACTCCATGGGATATGACCCTTTTGATTATTTTGATTTTGGGGAATATAATCAAATGGGAAGCATTGAAACCCGCTTTGGTTCCAGAACTGAGTTAATTGATTTAATAGATAACGCACACTTAAACGGATTAAGTGTAATTGCCGATATTGTCCTAAATCATAATAGTGGTGGTGACAGTGAAGCAAATATATTTACCGGTGGCAGTACCTGGACCGATTTTCAGCCTTTGTCCGGAATGTTTGCCAGAACAATGTATGATTTTCACCCAAATGATTACCACTCTAATGATTCGGGTGTTTTTGGAGGCTTTTCCGATCTTTGCCATCACAAAACCTATGTGCAGGATTGGCTATGGAATGATGAAAATTCTATAGCAAAATATTATATGAATGAAATTGGCATTGACGGGTGGCGATTTGATTATGTGAAAGGTTTTGAGCCTTGGGTTGTCCGTGATTGGAAAAATGCGGTAGGAGGATTTTCAATAGGAGAGTATTGGGATGCCAATGTTAATACGCTGGATTGGTGGACCGGAGAAGCAGAAGCAAGTGCATTTGACTTTGCTTGTTATTATAGAATGAAGGATGCTTTTGAGGGTAATGACCTGAACCGGCTTAATGACGATATGTTATGGAAAAGAAATGCTTCAAGGGCAGTTACATTTGTAGCCAATCACGATACCGATGAAATATTTAATGGCAAAATGCTTGCTTATGCATATATTCTCACTCATGAAGGGTATCCGACCATATTTTACAGTGATTATGAAGAATGGCTGGATAAAGAACGGTTAAATAACCTGATCTGGATACATAATAATGTTGCAGGAGGTACAACAACTATTCTCTTTACCGATAATGATGAATATGTGGCAAGGCGAAATGGCTATAATAGCGCGGGCCTAGTAGTGTATCTCAATAATTCAGATTCATGGCAGGAACGATGGGTAGAAACCAATTGGTCCGGAACTACAATTAAAGATTACACAGGGCATTCCATCTGGGAGCCTGTTACACAAGCGGGAAAATGGGTAAAAATTCAGGCTCCTAGATCGGAAGAGCACACGTCTGAACTCCAGTCACAGTACAAGATCTCGTATGC
>CALGUD010000065.1 GCA_937901915.1 uncultured Flavobacteriaceae bacterium | reverse complement strand
AATTACTAAAAAGTTTGAAGAGCCTGTTTCTGATACGAAGTTAAAACCCGGTATTACTCTTAGTGAAAGTGCTAAAAATAAACTTCAGGAAACGTAAATTGCTCATTATTACTCTTCCTTACATTACCAGTAACAAAAAGCAATTCCAATAAAAAATGTAAATGCGAGTTTATTGAACGTCGTAATTCTTCCATTGCCAAATAATTTCAAAAAAATATTCATAGTACGTTTACAAAATGAATATTCCAACCGGTAAATACTTTGTCATTCTCATAGGAATTTTGGGAGTGGTCATGTTTTCTGCAAAAGCAGTAATGGTAAAATTAGCGTATCAGTATGAAGTATCTGCGGTAAATTTATTAATGTTCAGGATGTTGTTTGCATTACCGTTTTATGTAATAATGCTTTTCATTTACAAACCGTCAACTTCACAAAAAAGAACCCGTAAAGATTATATTTCACTTGTACTTTTTGGTTTTCTGGGATACTATCTTGCCAGTTTTTTTGATTTTTGGGGATTAGAATACATTAAGGCAAGTATAGAACGGGTTATTTTATTCATATATCCCACTATTGTTATTGTTTTAGCCAGGATTTTTCTTAGGAAAGCTATTACAAAAGTTCAACTGATAGCTATTGCATTAACATACATTGGAGTGGTAATTGCTTTCTGGGATGACTTTACACTTCAGGGTGATACATTTTTAATAGGTGCATTACTTATATTTTTGAGCGCGCTAACGTATGCTTCTTATTTGGTGGGCAGCGATTGGCTTATACCTAAATTTGGGGTCGTTACTTTTACTTCCTATGCAATGATAGTTTCCTGTGTTTGTGTAGTGGTACATTATTTAATTTTTGAGCAAACTTCACTATTCGGCTATCATAAAAACGTATATCTTTTAGGATTGGGCATGGCTTTCTTATCAACAGTAATTCCATCATATTTAGTGTCGTGGACCATAAAAAAAATAGGGGCACCGGATTTTTCTATTCTTGGTAGTATAGGTCCCATATCCACTATTGCTTTAGCAAGTATATTTTTAGATGAAAAAATTACGTTACTGCAAGTAATCGGTACTGTAATTGTAATATCAGGAATCATTATTATTTCTAAGAATAAGAGTAAAAAATTAAAAACTTAATAGTTTAAAGGTAATTTTAAATTTAACTGTATGTTTAAATCTTCAATCTAAAATCATAAATCTCAAATTCGTCGATTCTTAATATCCTTGTTAATTACTTTAACCGGCTGCTGTTTTATTTTATGCACTGAAACATTATATTAGCACAAAACCAAATAAATTTAATGGAACAGCAAACACAGTATACTGAAGATAACATTCGGTCACTAGATTGGAAGGAACATATCCGTATGCGCCCGGGAATGTATATTGGTAAATTGGGTGACGGCTCTTCAGCAGATGATGGTATTTATATACTTATTAAAGAAGTCCTGGATAACTGTATAGATGAATTTGTAATGGGTGCAGGTAAGACCATTGAAATTTCTATTCAGGGCAATAAAGTGAGTGTTCGTGATTATGGCCGTGGAATTCCACTTGGTAAAGTGGTAGACGTGGTTTCTAAAATGAATACGGGTGGAAAGTACGACTCCAAAGCATTTAAAAAATCTGTGGGTTTAAATGGTGTAGGAACAAAAGCAGTAAATGCACTTTCTTCTTATTTTAAAGTAGAATCTACACGGGACGGAAAATCAAAAGCCGCAGAATTTGAACAGGGAAACCTTGTAAATGATGAAGAGCTGGAAGAAACAACCCGAAGGAGAGGGACCAAAGTATCCTTTATTCCGGATGAATCTATATTTAAACATTATAAATACCGGAATGAGTACATTGAAAAAATGCTCAGGAATTATGTGTACCTTAATCCCGGACTTACCATTATGTTTAATGGTGAAAAGTTCTTTTCTGAAAACGGACTTAAAGACCTCCTGGAAGATACTACAAGTACTGACGATATGCTATATCCAATCATTCACCTGAAAGGGGATGATATAGAAGTAGCAATCACACATAGTAAGTCACAATACAGTGAAGAGTACCATTCCTTTGTAAACGGGCAGAATACAACCCAGGGAGGAACACACCTGGCTGCTTTCAGGGAAGCCATTGTAAAAACGATCCGTGATTTTTACGGGAAAGCCTATGAGGCATCCGACATACGTAAATCCATCATTAGTGCCATTGCCATTAAAGTAATGGAACCTGTTTTTGAAAGTCAGACCAAAACAAAGTTAGGCTCAACGGATATGGGAGGCGACTTGCCTACAGTTCGAACCTATATAAATGACTTTATAGGCACCCAGTTAGATAACTTTCTACATAAAAACCCTGATACTGCCGAGAAGATACAGCGTAAAATAATGCAAGCGGAACGTGAACGGAAGGAACTTTCAGGGATACGAAAATTAGCCAAGGAAAGGGCCAAAAAAGCTAGCCTTCATAATAAGAAATTACGGGATTGCAGGGCACATCTGGGAGATATGAAACATGACAGACGGTTAGAATCTACCTTGTTTATCACAGAGGGTGATTCCGCCTCAGGATCTATCACAAAATCAAGGGATGTAAATACGCAGGCAGTTTTTAGCCTTAGAGGTAAGCCATTAAATACGTATGGCATGACTAAAAAGATTGTGTATGAAAACGAGGAATTCAACCTTTTACAGGCGGCTTTAAATATAGAAGAATCATTGGAAGATTTACGATATAATAATGTGGTAATAGCCACAGATGCTGATGTTGATGGTATGCACATCCGGTTGTTACTCATCACCTTTTTTCTGCAGTTTTTCCCTGAATTAATAAAGGACGGACATTTGTATATTTTGCAAACTCCTCTATTTCGGGTCCGTAATAAAAAAGAGACTATCTATTGTTACAGTGATGCTGAAAGAATTGCAGCTATTGAAAAATTAACCGGTAAACCCGAAATAACGCGCTTTAAAGGATTAGGGGAGATATCGCCGGATGAATTTAAATATTTTATTGGGGAAGATATCCGCCTCGATCCTGTAATGCTGGATAAAGCCATGTCTATTGAAGAGTTACTACAATTCTATATGGGTAAAAATACACCGGAACGACAGGAGTTTATCATCAATAATCTCAAAGTAGAACTCGATGTAGTTGAAGAAGATGTATAGATAAGGGAATTATTTAGAGTAAACCTATTGGAAACTAGCAACTAATAACAAACAAAACCTACTAAAAAGTTGATCCTCAATGGACGAGAACCAGGAAATTAATAATGAAGATTTAAATAATGACAATCTCGATGGCTATCGGGAACAAGATACTATTACCCGTATTTCGGGCATGTATAAAGACTGGTTTTTAGACTATGCTTCCTATGTTATTTTGGAACGAGCTGTTCCTGCAATAGAAGACGGATTTAAACCGGTACAACGCAGGATCATGCATTCCATTAAGGAATTGGATGACGGACGCTATAATAAAGTAGCCAATATTGTTGGCCACACCATGCAATATCATCCCCACGGCGATGCTAGTATTGGCGATGCAATGGTACAGATTGGTCAAAAAGACCTTTTGATCGATACACAAGGTAACTGGGGTAATATTTTAACCGGTGACAGTGCCGCGGCCTCCCGTTATATTGAGGCCAGGCTTTCTAAATTTGCATTGGAAGTAGTTTATAGCCCCAAAATTACCAACTGGCAACTAAGTTATGATGGAAGGAAAAAAGAACCCGTTAATCTACCCGTTAAATTTCCGCTTTTATTGGCTCAGGGAGCAGAAGGGATAGCAGTAGGGCTTTCAACTAAAATATTGCCACATAATTTCCTTGAATTAATTGATGCTTCAATTAAACATTTAAAAGGTAAAAAATTTACCCTGTACCCGGATTTTCCAACAGCCGGCATCATGGATATAGCCAATTATAATGATGGTAACAGGGGAGGAAGGATACGGATCAGGGCCAAAATTTCCCAGCTCGATAAGAATACGCTGGTCATTAATGAAATCCCATACGGTACCAATACTTCATCGTTAATAGATTCTATCTTAAAGGCCAACGATAAAGGAAAAATTAAAATTAAGAAAATAGAAGATAACACTTCTGCTGAGGTCGAAATATTAGTACACCTACCACCGGGAATATCACCCGATAAAACAATTGATGCCCTGTATGCTTTTACAGCCTGTGAGTCTTCAATTTCGCCTCTTGGTTGTGTAATAGAAGATAACAAGCCACTATTTATAGGAGTTTCCGAGATGCTTCGCAGATCTACGGATTTTACCGTAGAATTGCTTAAAAGTGAATTGGAAATACAGCTTGATGAATTACAAGAGCAATGGCACTTTGCCTCTTTAGAGCGTATTTTTATTGAAAACAGGATTTACCGTGATATTGAAGAAGAAGAAACGTGGGAAGGGGTTATTTCTGCTATCGATAAAGGATTGCAACCTCATATAAAACATTTGAAACGGGCTATAACTGAAGAAGACATTACAAGGCTTACTGAAATTCGTATTAAACGTATTTCTAAATTTGATATAGACAAAGCACAACAAAAAATAGAAGCACTTGAGTATGATATTACCCAGGTTAAACACCATTTAGAACATCTTATTGAGTATGCTATAGATTATTTTACCCGCTTAAAGAAAACGTATGGAGTAGGGCGGGAACGTAAGACAGAGATCCGGGTTTTTGACGATATTGAAGCCTCTAAAGTAGTTATCAGAAATACCAAGCTTTATGTAAACAGGAACGAAGGCTTTATAGGAACTTCACTAAAGAAAGATGAATACGTATGCGATTGCAGCGATATAGACGATGTTATAGTATTTACCCAAAACGGTAAAATGGTTGTTACCAAGGTTGATACTAAAACTTTTGTTGGTAAAAATATTATCCATGTAGCGGTGTTTAAGAAAAAAGATAAGCGTACTACCTACAATATGGTATATAAGGATGGAAAAGGTGGAGCAAGCTACATTAAACGTTTTCAGGTTACAGGCATTACACGCGATAAGGAATATGACCTGACACAGGAAAAAGCAGGATCGGAGGTTTTATATTTTTCAGCAAATCCGAATGGAGAAGCCGAAGTAATTACTGTTCATTTACGTCAGGCCGGTAGCATTAAAAAGCTCAAATGGGATATTGATTTTTCTGACATTATGGTGAAAGGACGCCAATCAAGGGGGAATATTGTAACAAAATACACTGTAAAGCGTATCGAACTCAAGGAAAAAGGTGTCTCTACCTTAAAACCACGTAAAATTTGGTTTGATGACACCGTACAACGACTTAATGTAGATGGGAGAGGTGAATTGCTGGGTGAATTCAGGGGGCATGATAAGTTATTGGTAATCAACCAAAAGGGAATTGCGAAAACCATTATGCCTGAGTTAACCACACATTTTCCAAACGATATGATTGTACTTGAAAAATGGAAGCCTAAAAAGCCTGTTTCAGCCATTTATTTTGATGGAGAAAAGGAACGCTACTATGTAAAAAGGTTTCATATAGAGAATGAAAATAAGGAAGAAATTTTTATTACAGAAGATCCGAAATCACACCTGGAAATTGTCTCTACAGACTGGCGCCCGGTAGCAGAAATAGAGTTTACCAAAACCAGGGGCAAAGATGCGAAACCAAACATGACGGTAGATTTAGAAGATTTCATAGCAGTAAAAGGCATTAAAGCATTGGGAAATCAGCTTACAACAGATAAGATTAAACAAATAAACCTGCTTGATCCGCTTCCATTTGATGAACCCGAAGAAGTTCACACTGAAGATATTGAAGTTGTGGATGAAGAAAATATTTCTGAGGATGAAGCCAGTACTCATAGAAAGTCTGATGACAGTGAATCCCAAACGGCTATTGAGTTTGAATAATTAATTCAATATTGGCATTTGTAATGTTTTTTAACATAATATTGAATTGGCATTTTGTCTCATAACACAAAAAATAAAGTAAAAAGTTGTATTTAAAATTAATATTCACTTAAATTTGCAAAGTAATAAAGCAACAATGTTAAATATAATGTTACATCATCATTTTCATACGTACGCTCAGGCGAGGTGAAAATGTATGTATAATTATTAACCATATATAAAAACCCGTTTGAGTTGATCAGGCGGGTTTTTTTATTGAACCTGCTATGAAAAAGCATATTAAAATGTTCTGAACTCAGGCAGTTTAGTTGAAACAATTCCATCTTGGTAGTATCGAATAGAATAAATAATTTTAAGCATTAAATAAAACCTGTAAAGTCAAATAAGTCAAAATGACAAAAATTAAAATTGCAATTCAAAAATCAGGAAGACTCAATGAAGATTCATTAAAGCTTCTAAAAGATTGTGGTATTTCTATTGACAACGGAAAAGATCAGCTGAAAGCAGAAGCCCGAAACTTCCCCCTGGAGGTTCTATATCTAAGAAACGGTGATATACCTCAGTATCTCAGGGACGGAGTTATAGATATCGCCATTTTGGGCGAAAATACTTTGATTGAAAAGGGTCCGGATTTATCTATTGTGGAACGCCTGGGATTTTCTAAATGTAAAGTTTCTATTGCCGTTCCGAAAGAAACCGTTTATAATTCAATAAAAGACCTGAACGGTAAAAAGATAGCAACGTCCTATCCGAATACAGTAAACCAATATTTAGAAAGCAAAGGAATTATAGCAGAATTGCATATTATAAATGGATCGGTTGAAATAGCCCCCAATATAGGTTTGGCAGATGCTATTGTAGATATAGTTTCCAGCGGGAGCACACTTTTTAAAAATAACCTAAAGGAAGTTGAAGTAATGCTTACAAGCGAATCTGTATTAACGGTTTCTCCGGGATTGTCTGTCGAAAAAAAGAAAATACTGGATAAACTTCAGTTCAGGATAAAATCAGTTTTAAAAGCCAGGGAATATAAATATGTTTTGTTGAACGCGCCCAATGATAAAATTAATGATATAATTAATATTTTGCCGGGGATGAAGAGCCCAACAGTTTTGCCATTGGCTGAAGAAGGGTGGAGTTCAGTACATACAGTTATCAATAAAGATACATTCTGGGATGTGATAGACGAACTTAAGGCCAATGGAGCTGAAGGGATTTTGGTATGTCCTATAGAAAAAATGGTGCTTTGACCCTGTCCGTAAAAAAGACCAGGTTCAAGTGTTAAAAGAATAAAAGCCCTATGAGTTATAAAATAGAACTGATACCAGAAGATAAAATGTTTACCATTATTCCTTTACTAAGGTTGCTTAATGATAAAATTCCTGTGGAAACCCTTGAAGAAAGGATTAAAGAAATGTTACAACAACAGTATAAATGTGTAGGTGTTTATGAAGATGACAAGTTGGTGGGGATTTCAGGATTATGGATATTACACAAGTATTATGTAGGCAAACATATTGAACCGGATAATGTTTTCATACATCCGGATCATCAGGGAAAGGGTATAGGTGCATTACTGATAACATGGATTGAGGAATATGCAAAATCGATAGGATGCAGGGCTGCTGAATTAAATTGTTATGTAAATAATGAAGGAGGAGTGAAGTTTTGGTTAAATGCAGGATTTAAATTAATCGGGTTGCATTTTCAAAAGAAATTCTCATAAGAGTAAAGTAAAATAATAGAGTATAAAATTGATAAAATTATATCTCTTCACAGTATTTGATGAGAGGATTAATACAGATGAAAAAAATATATAGTCCAAACAAAGAAACCTGGCCGGAAATTCTAAAAAGGCCAACAAAAACAGTTGACGATATTGAATCAACTGTTTACGAGGTTTTTAGTGAAATCCTGTCAAATGGTGACAGTGCCGTATCTGACTATACGACAAAATTTGATGGAGTAAATTTAAGCAACCTGTTAGTTACTAATACTGAAGTTGAAGAAGCAGAAAAATTGGTTTCAGACACTTTAAAACAAGCTATACAATTAGCAAAATCAAATATTGATAAATTCCATGCTGCACAAAAAACAAATCGTGTAGAGGTAGAAACCGTTGATGGTGTGAAATGCTGGCAGGAAAAAAGACCCATCCAGAAAGTAGGGGTTTATATACCCGGAGGAACCGCTCCATTATTTTCAACTGTTTTAATGTTGGCCGTACCTGCAAAATTGGCGGGTTGTTCAGAAATTGTGTTATGTTCGCCACCTGATAAACAGGGAAAAATACATCCTGCAATTTTATATACAGCCAATTTATGTGGAGTTACAAAGATTATAAAAGTTGGAGGTATTCAAGCTATTGCCGGTTTAACGTTCGGGACAGAAACAATTCCAAAAGTGTATAAAATATTCGGCCCCGGTAACCAGTATGTTACCGTGGCCAAGCAATTGGCAACCAAATTCGGTGTAGCTATTGACATGCCTGCAGGGCCGAGTGAACTGCTTGTTGTGGCCGATGATACTGCAAATGCATCATTTGTAGCATCTGATTTATTATCACAGGCCGAACACGGTACCGACAGCCAGGTAATCATGGTTTCAACTTCAAAAAGTTTAATAGAAGAAGTAGAAAGAGAAGTGGAAATACAACTTCTTTCGCTTCCTAGAAAAGATATAGCACAAGAATCAATTAAAAATTCTAAACTGATTTATGTAGAGAATGATGAAATTGCTTTGGAGTTAATTAATGAGTATGGACCTGAACATTTTATTGTTTGTGTTGATAATGAAGACTTCTATATAAACGGAATTGTTAATGCAGGATCGGTGTTTATAGGTAACTATACGCCCGAAAGTGCGGGAGATTATGCCTCAGGAACAAATCACACCCTGCCAACAAACGGATATGCAAAACAGTATAGTGGTGTTAATTTAGATAGTTTTCTCAAAAGCATGACCTTTCAGAAAATATCGGCAGAAGGAATAAAAAATATAGGGAGTGCCATTGAACTCATGGCAGAAGCCGAAGGGTTACAGGCACATAAAAATGCAGTAACGCTGCGATTAAAAAGTTTGAAAAGCCTATGAAAACAGCAAGATTTAATATAAATAATTTAATCCGCGAGAATGTAAAGCAATTAAAACCATATTCGACGGCAAGAGATGAATTCAAGGATTTTTATAAAGAAATGATTTTTCTTGATGCAAATGAAAATCCGTTTGATAATGGTGCAAACCGGTATCCTGATCCGCAGCAAAAAAAGGTAAAAGAAGTTTTAGCACAACGAAAGGGTTTAGAAGTCCAGAATATTTTACTGGGAAATGGCAGTGATGAAGTTCTGGATCTTATTTTCAGGGCATTTTGCGAACCTAAAGTAGATAACGTTGTTACACTTCCACCTACTTATGGTATGTATGGGGTTTTAGCTGACATAAATGTTATTGAAAACAGGGAAGTATTGCTTACCGAAAATTTTCAGCCGGATATGGATAAAGTTTTATCCACAATTGATGAGCAAACAAAAATTGTTTTTATCTGCTCGCCTAACAATCCGTCAGGTAACGCATTTGAAATTGAACCTGTATTAAAATTGCTTAACTCATTTAACGGATTGGTAGTAATTGATGAAGCGTATATTGATTTTTCATCTCAGGAAAGCTGGCTGACGAAGTTAGATGATTATCCAAACCTTATAGTCACACAAACCTTGTCCAAAGCATATGGACTGGCAGGAATCAGACTGGGAATTTGCTATGCCTCCAAAGAGATCATCGCTGTTTTAAATAAAATTAAACCTCCGTATAACATAAATGATCTTACGCAAGAAAGGGCATTGTTAAGGTTATTAAAACGGGATAAAGTACAACGCGAAATTGATGCTATTTTAGATGAAAGGGAAAAGTTGTTGGAAGCGTTGACTGAAGTGAGTTTTATAAAAAAGATATATCCTACCGATGCCAATTTTGTGCTTGTCAAGGTTGATGATGCCAACAAACGTTACAAAGAATTACTCGAACAGGGAATAGTAGTTAGAAACCGAACTACACAACCATTATGTAAAAACACATTACGATTAACGGTAGGAACCAATGTTGAAAATCAGAAATTGATAAGAGTACTTTTATCAATTTCGGAAAACTGAACTTGTTTCAGTTACTTCTAAAATGGAGCAGTATTATATTTACATATTGTCAAATAAGAATAGAACAGTATTATATATAGGATATACTGCTCATATAAAAAGAAGGCTTAATCAGCATAAAAATAAATGCGGGGCATTGTTTACAAAAAAGTACAATGCAGTAGATTTAATTTATGTAGAGGTTTTTAATGACAGAAGAACAGCTAAACGAAGAGAAAGACAGTTAAAGAATTGGCATAGAGAATGGAAGTGGAATTTAATAAAGCAATTAAATCCTGAATTAAAAACAATAGAAGCAACTATAAAAGGTCCTGAAACGAGTTCAGGACATAACTAAAGTTATGAAAAAAGTATTATTTATAGACCGTGATGGTACAATTATTAAGGAACCAGCGGATGAACAAATCGATTCATTCGAAAAGCTGGATTTTTATCCAAAAGCACTCGCTTATTTGTCTAAAATAGCCAATGAATTGGATTATGAACTTGTTATGGTAACTAACCAGGATGGATTAGGAACAGATAGTTTTCCCGAAGACACTTTTTGGACCGTTCATAATTTCATTATGAAAACCTTTGAAAATGAAGGTGTAATATTTAAAAAGGTCGTAATAGATAAAACATATGCAAAAGACAATGCATTATCCAGGAAGCCCAACACAGGCCTGTTAACTGAATATTTCACGGCAACCTATGATTTAGCCAATTCTTTTGTAATAGGTGACAGGCTTACGGATGTTGAACTGGCTAAAAACCTGGGCTCTAAAGCTATTTTTATTAATGACAATACAAACCTGGGAACAGCAGAAATTACTGTAAAAAGTGAAGAGTTACACTCTTTTATTGCCCTTGAAACCAATGATTGGCAACGTATTTATGAATTTCTGAAGTTAGAAGACAGAGTGGCTGAAATAAAGCGGACCACCAACGAAACAGATATTCATATCAAATTAAACCTGGATGGAACAGGCAAAAGTGAAATAAGTACAGGGATCGATTTTTTTGATCATATGTTAGACCAGATTGCCCGTCACGGACAAATGGATTTAATTGTCAATGTTAAAGGAGACCTGGAGGTAGATGAACACCATACAATAGAAGACACTGCCATTGCCTTAGGGGAAGTTTTCAGTAAAGCCTTAGGAAGTAAACTGGGTATAGAACGTTATGGGTTTTATTTACCAATGGATGATTCCCTTGCAAAAGTGGCTATTGATTTTGGTGGCAGGAATTGGTTGGTTTGGGATGCCGAATTTAAACGTGAAATGATCGGTAAAATGCCAACGGAAATGTTTTATCACTTTTTTAAGTCCTTTACAGATGGTGCTAAGGCAAATTTGAATATAAAAGTTGAAGGTGATAATGAACACCATAAAATAGAAGCTATTTTTAAAGCCTTTGCAAAAGCTATAAAAGCAGCCGTAAAGCGGGATAGTGAAAAAATGATTTTACCGAGTACAAAGGGAATGTTATAAGCCCCTCCCCACCTCCCCAAATGGTGGGAGTATTTTAAAATTAGATAAGAATATGAAAAATAATACAACAAACACAAATAATGGCAATCCCTCCCCTTTAGGGGGAGACGGAGGGGGCTTGTCAATTGTGATTATTGATTACGGAGCAGGGAACATACAGAGTATCATGTTCGCAATTCAACGACTAGGTTACAAAGCAATTCTAACTAATGACCCGGAAGAAATAAGAGCAGCAGATAAAGTGATTTTTCCCGGTGTGGGAGAAGCAAGCAGTGCTATGAAAAAGCTTATTGAGACTGGCTTAGATACCTTAATACCGACTTTAAGACAGCCGGTATTGGGAATTTGTTTGGGTATGCAGCTTATGTGTGATTACTGTGAAGAAGGCAACACAAAAGGCTTGGGCATTTTTGATGTAGATGTAGTTAAATTCAACCATGGTGTAAAAGTTCCACAGATAGGATGGAACCAAATTTCAAATCTTAAGAGTGAACTTTTTAAGGGGATTTCTGAAAATGAATATATGTATTTGGTTCATAGTTACTATGTTCCTGAGAATGATGAAGCAATAGCAACCACCAATTATGGAGTTGAGTATGCTTCGGCATTGAAAAAAGATAATTTTTACGGGGTACAGTTCCACCCGGAAAAAAGCAGCAAAGCAGGAGAGGAAATTTTAAATAACTTTTTGAAGTTATAGATACCTAACGAGGTTGTCTAAAAAGGTGAATATAAATTTACATGTCAGGTTGAGCGCCCCCGACGCTTCGGGGGAAACCTAATTAAAACAGGTTGTTGTAGTTCTCGACTGCGCTCGAACTGACACCTTAGTGCCTTTTTAGACAGCTTCTTGGGGAGAATGAAATAGTTTTAATATTTGTATCATCGATCAGAACAGTAAAGAAAAAATAAATCAGAAGCTTCGTACTTCTAACTTCTAACTTTAGAAAATGAGAATAATACCGGCAATAGATATCATAGATGGTAAATGTGTACGTCTTTCAAAAGGCGATTACAATACCAAAAAAATATACAATGAAAGTCCTTTAGAGGTAGCCAAAGAGTTTGAAGCTCACGGGATCAATTATTTGCATTTGGTTGATTTAGATGGTGCAAAAAGCAAACATATTGTCAATCATAAGGTTTTAGAACTGATTGCTACAAAAACCTCACTGAAAATTGATTTTGGGGGCGGATTAAAAACGGATGAAGATTTAAAGATTGCTTTTGAATGTGGTGCCAGCCAGGTTACCGGTGGAAGTATTGCAGTTAAAAGCCCTGATGTTTTTAAAAGCTGGTTAGCAAAATTTGGAAGTGATAAAATAATACTTGGAGCCGATGCAAACAATGAAAAAATAGCTGTAAGTGGCTGGCAGGAAGAATCCGAAGAAGAATTAATCCCTTTTATAAAAAGTTATGTAACTGAAGGAATGCAATATGTGATTTGTACTGATATAAGCAAGGATGGAATGTTACAAGGGCCTTCCTTTGAATTGTATGAGAAAATATTGAAAAACGTTCACAACCTAAAACTCATAGCTTCCGGTGGAATTTCAACATTTGATGAATTGCCTAAACTGGCAGAAATAGGTTGCGAAGGAACCATCATAGGAAAAGCTATTTATGAAGGGAGAATAACATTGAAGCAATTAGAAGAATATGTAATTAAAAAATAAACGAGGTTGTCTAAAAAGGTGAATATAGGTAAATAGTGAAGTTACATGTCAGGTTGAGCGCCCCCAACGGTTCGGGGGAAACCTAACAGTAATAGTTCTCGACTGTGCTTACGCTAAAGCTTCAGCGACACGCGTGCGCTCGAACA
>CALGUD010000064.1 GCA_937901915.1 uncultured Flavobacteriaceae bacterium | reverse complement strand
ACCACTCCAGTACATCCGGGGATGGATTGCTTAAATCAACCAATACCACACTCTCGCCTGTAAATACCTGAGAGGATACTGCAAACTCAGCTCCGATAACCGCTGTGGTCCTGCTGATTGTAATAGCATCAGTTGCTATACAGCCCAAGGAATTTGTCACTGTTAAAGAATAGGTCCCCGGCTGTGTCAATTCCACTTGTGGGGAGGTACTACTGAATCCTGTCTCTGAGGTCCATTGATATTGTGCCCCTGCATCAGAAATTGCTGCGTTTATACTATGGGTTTGTCCTTGGCACAATACTCTGTCCTCACCCAGGTCAACAACAAGGGGTGCCGGATCTATAATTTCATAAGTACGTTCTAAAATACGGCCGCCAAATCCTCCGATTGATACTGTATATGTGCCTGCACATAAGCCGGTAATGGTGCTGGAGGTGCTACCCGTGTTCCATGTATAGGTATAATTACCCGGTCTTTCGAGTATGACAAGCGATAGGCTGGCATTACAAAGACCCGCACAGGTGGGGTTTATAAGGGTGGCTTCTACAATATCGGGTTCTGTAACACTATAGGTCTGGCTTACACTACAACCGTTAGCATCTGCTATTACTAAGGTATAGTCTCCTGCCATAAGGTTAGTAATGGTGGGCGTGTTTCCTTGAATAGTTTGGGTGGATTCCCGGGTCCATGTAATGCTATGTGGACTGGCGCCACCACTAAATGCTACACTAAGGCTTCCGTCGCTTCCGTCAAAACGGGTTACATCTGTTACCTCTATCTGGTCTATACGTAACTCCTGGTAGGGATGTATAATTTCTACGGTAGTTTCCTTTTTACATCCGTGGCCATCTTCTACCGTAATGGTATAACTATTGGCCGTAAGATTGTCTCTATCCAGTGTGGTTGCTCCATCATTCCAGGTGATGGTATAGGGGAGCACACCGCCGCTGACCTGCATATCAATGGCTCCTGTTGCTTCACCATAGCACAAAACATGGGTGGTACTTAGGGTTTGTAAAACCAGTTCTTCAGGTTGGGTTAAATTATAATCTTTTGAAGTAACTTTAATTTCATTGGCATCTGTTACCGTTACCCGGTAGAGGCCTTGGCCGATATCTGTAATGAAAGGACTTTGGATGTTCTGATCTAAAGCAATTCCATTTTCAATACGATACCATTGATAACTATATGTGGTTACACCTCCGGTAACGTTTGCCAGTAACTCCCCATTCTGATCCCCGTAACAAAAAAGTGAATATTCTTCGGAGATGTTAACTAACAATTCGCCAGGTTCCCTGATCTTAAATTCTTCCATAATGGTACAGGCTGTACTTTCTGAGGCTTCATAATTAGCATCATAAACAACGAGGGTATAATCTCCCGGAGCTAAACCTGAAATATCTTCATCCTCTGATTTAAACCCGTTATCGGAAAACCATTCATATGCATAAGGGGGTTCACCTCCGGTAACGGTAATGTCTATTGCTCCATCGTTATAGCCGTAAGCTGTGATTTGAGTAATATCTATATAATTTAAACCCACTGCATCATCGGGTTGGCCGATGGTGACTTCATGGTTGCTGGTACATCCCAAAGCATCTGTAACCTCTACTGTATAAGGGCCGGTTTGTAACCCTGAAATATCCTGGGTGGTTTCTCCGTTACTCCATAGGTATGTGTAAGGTGCTACACCTCCTGTTACTGTTAGGTCTATGCTTCCCAGGTTGTCGTTGTAACAAATATTGTCTTCTTGCGTATGAGTAATTTGTATCTGAGCCTGTTGATTAATTACCACAGTAGTAGAAGTCTTAGCCACCTCTGATTCATCGGTAACGGTTACTTCGTAAGTACCCTGGGATAATCCGGTTATTTCATTCGTGTTTGGTGCTGAAAAATCGTCATTATCTGATTTACTCCATTCATATGTATATTCGCCAATACCACCTGTTACCGTGAGAGCAATACTCCCGGTGCTTTCTCCAAAACAGTTCACGTGGGTTGGGATGATGTCTGAAATAGACAATGGAGGTGGTTCCTCAATACGAATAGGATCAGACAAATTAGCTTCACAACCTTTCTCATCTTTTACTATTACCTGGTACTCTCCCGCCGGTAAATTGATGAGATGTGTAGCTGTTAAGCCTATCTGGGGAGTAAAAGGGTCATCATCCCGGGTCCAGCTATACTCATAACTGCCTGTACCTCCCGCTGTTGTTATCTCCAGTTCACCTATGGAACCTCCGTAGATGTTGTTGTTTATATGGGCGTCCTGGTTTTCGGTGACTGTGAGTTCATTCACTGGTTCATCGATCTTTATGCCTGTATCCCAGTTATTTACTTTACATTTACCCGAGGTTACTTCATAAAAATAAATGCCGGCTGTTAAACTGTTGATTGATGATCCTGTGGCCGAATAAATGTTGTCACCTCCTTTGGTCCAAATTACAGTATATTCCTCCTCCGGGCCTCCTGAAATGTCTAAAGTGATAGCCCCCGTATCTCCGTCACGACAGTTTACCATCGTGAGTTCGGGAACTACTACCAGTTCATCAGGCGCTCGTAATTCAAGGCTTTTAGTTTCGGAATTATTGTTAGAATCTGTGACTGTTACCGTATAAGTTCCCGGGGGTAAGTTGTACCTTATAGGATCAGTTGTAGGGTCATCACTCCACGAATATTCATAATCATCATCAGGTGCAAGGAACCCTCCCATTCCCTGGGCCTCTATAGTACCTGTTCCTCCATAACAGTCTATAGGCACCGGTTTAAAGTCAATCTCCAAACGGGCAGGTTCTGTAATTGTAAAAGTCTCTTCCAAGGATGCGCAACCTCTATCATCTGAAACACTTACCGTAAAAGTACCTTCTCCTTTACCTGTAATCATATCTCCATTCGGAGTAAATGTGGCAGGACCGGAGGTTTTTGTCCAGGTATACTCATATGAATCTCCAATACCTCCCGTGGCCGAGACATTGATAGACCAGTTCCCGCCATGGACTGTAGGTAGTGTGACTGCAAAGGGACCTGCTACTATCTGGGGGGCACCTGGAGGGTCGGTAAGAGTAATATTTCTTTCTTCCAGCACATCATCTTCTTGTGAGAAACAACGGTTATCCTCATTATTATCATGATCACTTACCACCAGTGTATAATTTCCATCGGACAAACCA
Source organism: uncultured Flavobacteriaceae bacterium (assembly GCA_937901915.1). GTDB lineage: Bacteria > Bacteroidota > Bacteroidia > Flavobacteriales > Flavobacteriaceae > Abyssalbus. Next base: position 9,294 of record CALGUD010000064.1, on the reverse strand, counting down.
GAAAATGAGGGTGTGTTTCGCCAACTTCCGGCAGCTCCGTTTTCTATAGAATACCAATAAGGGGGCGTGCCCCCCTGCACATTACTGAACGTTATAGTACCATCCTCACTGCCCGGACATGTTTCATTGGCATGAGAAGAAGTAAAGGTAATAGGGTCCGGGGCTGAAATCTTAAATGAATCACTTTCTTCATCACTGTTGGGATTGGTCGTTGGGTCAACCCCATACTTAGACACCCAACGTAAACGGTATGTGCCCTCAGACAATACTCCAGGCCAGTTTAAAGTACTGCCGGGCATGGAAATATCCGATGACGCTGTGGTTGTTACTATATATGTTTCACCATCATTAAAATCCCAGGCATTTTCATCTGTTACAGGGCCTGCATCTGGATTATGCTTTTCAACATACACAAGCATTCGTTCATCTTTAGAAGCAATTAATTCTCTTTCAAATTCTGCCGTAAAACTACCATCATTACTGTAACTACAGTTCCCATCTATAGCCTTAGGCTGCTCTGGTAAAAGCCGGGGGGAGCAATCTGTATAAGTATATATAAGTGGAAGTGATCTTTCATTATTATTCTGAGGATCTTCTACATAATGCACCTGAAGCGTCACAGAACCCTGGGTTGATAAGTCATCAAAATCTGAATAATAAAATGTGTAACTATTTGAATGTCGTCCATATCCTAATATTGTTTCATTCCGTTGACTACCATGTTTGTCTTCATATGATGCCTCTACGGAATAACTAAGCTCACAACTTGTGTTGGTATCTGTAACCGTAATAGTTCTACTTTCACAGGTATTGATTGGACTAGAAGTATCATTATTGCTACGAATATCATTTGGTATAGGTATTAAAGTAAAACCTTTTGTATAAGTTTGTGGAACAAAACAAAGTTGCAAACTTGTCCAATCATTAATGCAATAATTGGTATAATCAACAAAATCTTCCATATCACATCCTTCATCTGTGCCTGGACTATAGTAATACGAATAATAATAAAAGGACTCTATGGGATTCAAAGTAGTTATAACCTCATCTTTGGTTATCCTAGTTGGTTGATTACCAAACATTATGTATATAATTTCATTATACGCTGACTGTCCCCAAGCTCCCTGAGAATACATAGAAAAAGTTTGGTTAGTTTCACTTGGATAAAACATTAAATCATATTCCAATTTGTATTTATGCTGAGAAAAGCCCTGTGCAAAACCTAGTAAAAAAAATAAAACAATAAAAAATAATAGCTTTTTCATAACTCTTTATTTTAATATACCACCTCAATTTCCTGCCACTCACTCATAGTACCATCATTAAATATGGCTTTGAGGGCATATTTATAGGTAGTACTAGGATATAATGCCTGGTCTGTAAATTGTTTTTGTCCGGCATCTAGAGTTTTATACAGCACATAGGGCTGTTCTTTCTCCTTCTTATAGAGTAAAATTTCCTGTATATTCGGTTCGGTAAGCCGCCACGTTAGGGTCACAAATTTATTTTCCCTGTCAACAGATGCATATAACCCTTTTACACCTTCCTTAAGTAGGTTATTCATTACTTCTATAGCTAATGGCGGAGATGGATTGCTTTCCAGTCCGCTATGGTCTACGGAAACGAGGGTATATAAATATTTACTCCCGGGTACAGTATTTTTATCTACATAGGAAGCAATCGTATCAGTGCCTGTTTCATAAACCTTTTCCCAGATATCGGTTGATTGGCCGGCCATGGTTTTCCTGTATATAATTTCTTTTGCTACATCTTCCGAGGAACTTTTTATCCATTTTAAAAATACTCCTTCGGGTTTTAATTTATAGAAGTCGAAAACAGGTGATGTTGGTGGAATTTTATCCGGACGGTTAAGTTCTAAAATTTCTGAATACTCAGATTCGTTATACCTGTGGTCCAAAGCCATTATTTTATAATAAACCTTTGGGTTAAATGATCTTAAATTGATGGTATCCGTATAGTCCGGCGTAGTTACACTATATTTATTGAGCATGGTGAACTCCTGCCCCGGCCTGTCTGCCCTTAAAATCTGGTAGCCCTTCAGGTCGGGTTCCGTATTATGTTTCCAGCTTAACCTTACCACGCCCGAAGTATCTATTACACCTGTAAGCCCCAATGGTTTTAAGGGAGGTATAGAATCTACAGGCTGTACCATGTTGGATGGTGATACCGGCTTATCTCCGGCAATCCCCAAGGCCTGAATCTTAAAATAATTGATAGGCTTAAGTTCTTTGTACCGGATCTTTCTTGTCTTCGCTTCAATATCTGCAATCACCACACTATATGGCCCAACCGCTGTTTCAGCTCTTAAGAGGTCAAACTTCTGAACTTTCCAGGCTTCCTGTTCCGGGATGACCCATGAAAGTTCAACTTCGGTATCTGAAATCATTACATTCTTTTCAAACATAGGAATGGCTTGCAATTCTTCATGCCCTATCAATTCTATGGCATCAGAGGGTTCACTTTCCTCATTAAAGGGGGACCTACCCACTACCCGATACCAATACGGTTTATTAAACTGTTGTACACTATCTGTATATGAAATCCCGGAATACTCTGTATCTGCTAATTTTGTTATAGGAGTTTCATTCAATTTGATGAAATGCTTCCCATCTTCAGACTTTTCAATATCATACGACGTATAATAAGATAACATCAGGTCGTATTCCCAAACCAATACAAACGATCTTTTGTAATAATAACCAGCAAAATCTGTTGGTTTTGGTAATTTTTCTTCTTCCGACGGACTAATAAATACACCGGAAGGCTTTATTTCCATTACCTCTACCGGAACAGCAGCACTTATATTGTACAGATATTTTTCGTTGGATTTTACATCTTCATCTATGTAGCCTAAGCCTGCATACTGAGCCGCTTCAAAATCCTGGTCGATTGCATACATAGAGAACCCAAATCTCCTGTCCAGTTCTTCACTTTCATATACAACCTGCATTAATTTGCTGTCATTTTCTTCATCATTTACTTCAAAATCTTCTCCGTAAATGGCCTGGGCTGCTACTGCTGCCATATCGCTTCTAATTGCCAATGCTTCCCACTCTGCTAATGGTTTTGGCTTTATGGCCCCACCTGTTAATATTTTTCGTTCAGGCTCTGGTAAAGGTTGACTGTCCCTTAATACTGTAACCCGTTCAACAATATATCCGTGCTCATTACCATACTTCCATGCAAATTTTTCATTTACCCCCCACCGCAATAAAATTTTATTGCCTTGTGCCCTTGCTTTTACTACAATTTCGGGTTTTGGCTCATTGGCTTCTTCCGTAGATTGTGAATGCGCATTCATAACGCTAAGTAGCGTAATGATGAAAATGCATGCTATATTTTGAATGTTTTTCTTCAATTTTATTCTATTTTATAATTCTTTATTACTTCCATGATCAGGAAGAGTAATCATAATTTTTATGCCACCTCCTCATATAGGCTGTCTAAAAAGCTATTAAAAAGTCTGTTCGAGCGCAGTCGAGAACAACAACCTTAGGTTTCGACTGCGCTCAACCTGACATATAATTTAACTATATTCTTATCTAAACCTTTTTAGACAGCCTCTTAATAAGTTTACTTCTTTAAAACTCATTTTTATATTCAATAATCCGTGAATTACCTGTTGTTTTTTTAGGTAAAATATAGGTTACTTTAGCTTTGTACTTTTCTATGTTTATATAAGGAAACCTACCATTCATTATATATCCGTATTTATAAAAAACCCAGGGTTGTACCTGATTCACATTTAAATGTCTGTTCACTATTTTGTATTGTAAATCCACAAAATCCCGTTTGTATGCCAATGCCTGGTGCCAGCGGTGTGGAAATTGAGTTTTTAAATGGTTGCTTGTAGGGTTAGACCTTACATATACATCATAACCAGTTGTTATTTTAAATGACCGTTTTGGAGGCATTCCAAGTTCTTCTGTATTTCTATCTACATAAATGTCCTTATCTAAAGGATACTCTTTGTAGATCAGTGGATAAATTTCGTCTTTATAGTAGGAGTCATCAAAGACTGCTTCCAGATGTAAAAACGGTTGGTGAGCCGTGTATTTAGTCCCTTTTACATCATTTTCGCCAAAAGGTTCATATTCTTCCAGTCCGATACCCAATGCCCCTACATCCGAAGAGCCATCTATAAGTGTATATTGGTTCCGGATTTTTAAACTTTTCATTTTTTGGACAAAGGTATTGTGCCTGCTGGTGTTGAAATTAAAACCTAACCGTACAAACAATGCATCGTTGCTGGAATTCCCGGTAATCATATTGCCAGATATAGAAACATCCTCGCTTACATCGGTAAAAATTTCCTGAACTGAAGTCCCTTCACCCAGTGAACCGGATTTAGCCGTAATTAACTGGAAGGTATATTTTTGCTGATTATTTAGATTTGGGATTGAAAAACTCAGCTTATTATCCGCATTGTTATAAGAAAAATTGGCTGGTGTATAATTTCCATTTTCATCTATATAGTAGAGCTTGTCCTCATAACCTGGTAATCCAAACAGGTAATCCTGCCCTTTTTCGAGCTGAATATATCCTGTGTTTGATTCCTTAGGTAGCATATACTGCTGGTCAATAACCGGATACATATACACTATATTTTTATAAGGAATTTTGGTAGGTGCTTTTCCTGTAGTAAAATTGGATATCTTTTCTTCAACAACATGCTGGCCATTATCAATAACGGGTTTCCAACTTCCACTTATCTTTTCTTCAAATGATACTTTTACCACAGCAGTAATTTTTGTTTCCGGTGGTAAAATGTCGTCAGATTCAAATATTAACAAGTCATTGGTGTTATTCCAGGTAAAGTCCCCTACAATTACATTGTTCCCTTCTTTGACAGTCATTTCTTTTAAACTTACCCGGTATGTTTTGGTTCCTCTATCTTCTTCAACTTTTAATTCACTATTCATCGGTACGTTAAATGCTACCTGGACTGCATCAAAAACATCTACTTCATTGGCTCCATCTGAAGGCATGATGTCGGAAATCACCACTACATTCTGCATACCCGATTTGCCAATTATTTCGCACTCTTCCCCTATAATAACTTTTAATCGGGCTCTTATAGTTACTATTCCCAGAACCCTAACTCTTACACCTGCATACCCTTTAATAAAAACCGGATTCGGCAACTGGCCTTGTGCCAGTACGGCGATACCAGCTTGTAATATTCTTACCCGTTTTTTAATTCCGAATACTTTTATCTGAGCACCTATTTCTCCCTGTAGATATGCATACAATTGCCCGGTAGCATACCATCCATCCATTCCTATGGGCCCCTCTTTACCTTTACAATGCGCATCACCGAAATTTCGCATCATAAGGTCAAAACCAACACCTGCTTCTATGGAAGCATAGATGACTCCCCAGTCAAAACCCATTCCGAGTTGAAACTGGGCACCAAATGCATAGCCATTACCCATAGCCAGTTCATTGCTAAAATTCCTACCAAATAAAAGCTCATCGCCCTTAAGGTTTAAAATATCAATAACATTAGCGGGTGGCAAGGCCGGATCAGGTAATATGGTTCCGGACATATAATATAAATTTATCATTGCCTTGTACGGACCAATAGGAATGTCTTTAACACCAAATCTTTTAGTGGGTGTACCTACATAAATATACCAATCGGTAGGGGCATTGTAAAACTCTATATATCCTAACCTGTTTTTCTCTCCCGCACCTTTAATTACTCCTACATTAAGAAATACATCGAACATTCCCCAATACGTTTTGTTGGTAAAATCAAAATCGATACCTACCTGTGCTGCAAATTGTTCTTTCCCGGTCAATAAATCGGGGAATACTTCGGTTGCAAAGTATGTGATACCTTCTTTATCTATGGACAATTCATGAAAATTACTAAGAGATTGTTCTTTCTCAGCCACCTTAGCCTGCATTTCATCAACTTCACCCATTGGGTTCCCGGCTCCGGAACTGTTTCCTTTCATGAGTGCGGCAGCACCATAAAAACCAAGTCTATTAACACCTCCTGACTTATTAAAACTCATTTCAATGGCTATCAACCCTGTAAATGCCTTTTTTACTTCAAAAGCGGCCAGCGCTTTGAAACCAAATTTTACCCGGTTATCAGGAGCATAATATATACCCGACATGGAATTGGCCCGTTCGTCAACACCTGCTTTTCGCATGTGATGATATACACCACCTCCTAAATCGTATATTTTAAAATTTTCATTATCAGATTTTGTTGGCCTTCCATGGGCGTCAACAAACCAATAGCGATATTCGCCGGTATTGCCAAAAATACCACGGGCGCCCATTTCTATCCCTAAGCTTTCGGATTCTAATCTAAGCTGTCCTGCCAATCCCTTACCATACATAGGGTTGTCTTCAAAAAAGTGAAGCTTTCCATAAAACTCAAAAGATTTACGTTTTATATCAATTTCAATAGAATCAACTTTGGTGGTTTTATAGCGCCACTTTAAATATTCTCCGTCTTTCAGTTCACCAATAATGCGTAAACGTACATCACCCCGAATCCCTGATTCATCCAGATTAATGAATCCGTTAAATCCTAATTCAGCTTCTACATTATCATCTGTTTTAATCTCGATATCATAAAAACCTAATTGAAAACCTCCCATTTTTGGTAATGCAATGGTATCCTTAAATCCTGCATATTTTATATTGAGATAAGGCCGCTGGGCAGTTTGAATATGGAATTCCCGAAAGGATAACCCTTCAAATTCTAACTCTTCAATGCTTTCCCCGGAGGAAGAAGAAAGTGTTTCTTGTTGTGCCTTTTGTTGTTTGTTGAAAGCCATCAAGCCTGTAAGATTAGCTTCAGGCCGAAACTTGCCATTATCTATTTTTAGCTCTACAAATGACTCTTTAAAAAGTTTTGCTCTTGATTTGAAGATATTAAAATCTACATCCTCATCAACATCTACGCGTACACTATAAATTTTATCAGCAGTAATAAGGCCTTTGTAACTTAAGGCGCCATTTCCTGAAGAATCGCTTTCACTAATTGGCAATACAATTTTTCCTGAAAACCCGGCTTCTATAAAATGGTTGACCTGAATATCGGCATGAAGGGAATCGACGGAAAATTGCCATTTACTAGCATCCCCCTCATTAAGATGCAAAATATTATTTACAAAGAAATGTCCGGAAACCCCAAAGTTATCGATTATAAGACCCTTGGCCCCCGCCGTTATTCTTTTGTCAGAACCTTTTTTCCTGAATTCAGCAGGTAAAGTTACGCTTACTTCTTTTGCGTAAAATCCTCTCCATAAGTTTTCATTTCCCTGTACTATAAGGTTTTTTTCCCTGTAAATATCCGGAAACTCCACCTGGGGCGAATTTTTAGTATCGCTTAAATCCAATACCATATTATGGCCTTTAAGAACCCATCCCGGCAGAGACCTGGGTTCAAAACCGGGAATATCGACCTGTATGAGTAAGTCATCTAAAGATTCTACTTCAAGTTTAAAGCTTGCACCTACATAACTTTCATTTCCAACAGGGTTTTGTCCATCTTTGGGTGTTGTAGCATTGGGGTGTGTTTTATTTCCTTCTTCATCTACCGGAACGGCTACAGTTTTTGCTATACGCACATCACCTTCCAGTGCTATCTTTTTTACCTTCCCTTCACAATCAATAATTACGTAGCTTTCACTCTTGGTGGTGCCGGTGGCTTCATCGAAATCGCCTTTAAACGTAAGTAACCATTGCCCTCCACTTTGTCCTATTGCCGCATTAGCCAATAAACTTAATTTTGCTTCTCCGTAGATACCTCCCTGGTGTGATATTTTTACACCCTGGGCACCAAAGAATAACTTTTTGTCACCTACTTCCGCCAGTGTTAATTCTGCAAAAAGGTCTACCTCAGCATAATCGCGATGTAATTTTGCCCTTAGAACACCTATGGTTAATACAGACGCAGGAGACACCCTTTTTTTCATTCCCACCGGAAACTCAAGCAGCTCATCACCGCTCATGACATCAATAAACTTTTTATTGTCTTCAATGATATCCAGTAGTTCTTCACCGGCTTTTATGATAGAATCGGTTCTGTTATCTGTTTTTAAAACGGTCTCCAGATAATCTTTGGTAAATTCTGCAAGGTTGTCTAAGAATGAGTATGGTGCGACCTCATTTTCATATTCATTTAAGGAAGGGAAACTTCTGTACTGGCCACCAATTTCGGAAGTATTTATTATATTGGGACGGTTGATCTCTTTTAAAAGCTCACGGGTTAATGAGTCCAACCCACTTACATTATTGCTTTGAAAATGAATTTTTTTAACTCCCGGATCCTTCTTAACCAATACCGAGTCTTTACCGGTATGGGCAAAGCCAAGACAGCTAAAAAATAGTGTTATTAATAGTAGGTAGTACTTTTTCATAGTAGGGTTACCTTTTTGGTTTTATTTTAAATAAAATTTTAATTCTTGCTTTATTTACTAAACTGGTCATAATTTTTTATTCCTTTGGTGACCAATCTATAAATTATCCAAACTTGAAAAGAAATCCACAAAAGGGCTATTATAAGTACAATATATCCCAGTGTTGGTTCCTTTTTATGATATTCCAAAATTTTTACATTGTTAATTTCTAATTCGTACAATCTATCTCTCCAATAGCTATACCTGTATTCCTTTCCTAATAATTCTTTGTCTGTAAAAACTAATCCATTTCCTAAATTATATCTGTTAAGGTTATCAATATTAAATACCTTTGAAAAGGTGGTTATTATTGTGTCATTTATAATTCCAGAAATTTTGTTCTCTTTATCCTCCACAGTTAAAATCAATGAATTGGAATTGTTTGCTTGTGTTAATGCTAACTTTATAAGTTGCGGGCTTTCATTTTTTACAATTAATTCATCCTTACTAACATTATAAGAAAAGATACCATAACTAAGATATAGCAGTAAAAAGCCCACTATTAAAAACAGTATTGCTAAAAACCACCTTCTTTTATAATATTGTTCTTTTGATAGAATCATTTTTGTTTTTGATCTTAATCGCTTTATATATGTCTTAAACTTATTTTACAACTTATCCTATTATTTTTATTACCTAACTTGGTACGAGCATGACTCTAGCGAGGTAAAATTTATTTATTGTGCTTTCGCAATACTAAATTTTGCGCAGCTGGGGTTTTTTATGGTTTCTTTTATAACATCCAACCCTACCAGTCAATTTCTCCTTGCTGTCTCAACTTTTCTTCTTTTACACCAAATTGAAAGCCTAGACCAAATAGGTCAGAGGGCTTGTATTTAGAGACTTC
>CALGUD010000063.1 GCA_937901915.1 uncultured Flavobacteriaceae bacterium | reverse complement strand
TTCTCTTTAGGTTATCCAGAATTTTTGCTTAAAACACAACATTTAGGAATGATCCGTTACAATTCTTAATTTGGAATCCCCCATAGAAATAATTTCAATATTTTTCTCTCTTAATTTTTCTATAAATACCATTTCATCTATGTTTTCATCAAGATTAAAGATGATAATATTTGTCTCTATTGGTTCTACCTTTTTTATATAAGACAAATTCTTTAGAACATTTCCAAGTTCTTTTGCTTTTTGATGATCTTTGGCCAGTCGCTCAATATGATGATCTAAAGCATAAATACCGGCAGCAGCAAGGTAACCTGATTGGCACATAAGCCCCCCAAGCATTTTCTTAATTCGAAATGCTTTATCTATCATTTCCTTTTTACCTACCAATAAGGATCCTACCGGGCAGCCCAACCCTTTACTTAAACAAACCGAAATCGTATCAAAAATTTCGCCGTACTGAACTGGCGATTCATTTTTTTCCACCAAAGCATTCCACAAACGTGCACCATCCAGGTGTAACCCCAAATTATTCTTATTACAAACCTCCCGTATTTTTTGTATTTCATTAAAATCCCAACAAGCTCCTCCACCTTTATTGGTTGTATTTTCTAAACATACCAGCGTTGTAAGGGGACTGTGGTAAAACTCAGGTGGATTAACAGCTTTCTGTACCTGCTCTGCAGTAAACATCCCTCTGACCCCATCAATTAACTTACAGGATACCCCACTATTAAAACTCATTCCACCTCCTTCATAATTATACACGTGTGCGAATTTATCACATATTACCTGATCACCCGGTTGGGTATGTAATTTAATTGCAGTTTGATTAGCCATTGTTCCACTAGGAAAAAACATGGCAGTATCCATTTTAAACATACTGGCAACCTTCTCTTCAAGCCTGTTAGTGTCAGGGTCTGTTTTAAAGGCATCATTCCCAACTTTAGCTCCCATCATGGCTTCCAACATTCTTTTTGTAGGTACGGAATTGGTATCGCTGATTAAGTTTATCTTCATATTCTTATAAGTTTCAAGTCAAAACTACAGAAATTCAACGATATAGAATTAAGTAAAAAAAGTTCGGTAAAAAGTAATAGATAATATTAAAATAAAATTCCTCTTATTGACATTTAAAAGAATCAACAAAATAGTTAATAGTATAGGGTTTAAAGAAAAAGAGTTTTACATTTGAAAAAAAAAATGATATGTTGAGTTCGGATCAGGTTAAAGATCTTATTGAGCGTCTTGGTGCGTTAAGGAGGTATCTTTGACGTAGATGCCAAATCTATTGAAATTCAAAACGAAGAAGAAAAAACACTTTCCCCCGATTTTTGGAATAATCCTAAGGAAGCTGAAGCTTTTATGAGAGAACTCCGCTCTAAAAAGAAATGGGTGGACGACTATAATACTTCTGTATCATTAGTTAGTGACCTGGAAGTATTATATGATTATTATAAAGAAGGTGAAGCTTCGGAAGAAGATGTGATGCAACAATTCAATAAAGCTACAACTCTTATTGAAGGGCTCGAATTCCGAAATATGCTTTCTGATGAAGGTGACAACATGAGTGCTGTATTACAAATTACAGCAGGCGCCGGTGGTACAGAAAGCTGTGACTGGGCTGCAATGCTTATGCGTATGTATTTAATGTGGGGTGAAAAAAATGGTTACAAAATAAAAGAATTAAACTACCAGGCAGGAGATGTAGCGGGAATAAAAACCGTTACAGTTGAATTTGAAGGAGAATTTGCATTTGGATGGTTAAAAGGCGAAAACGGCGTGCACAGGCTCGTGCGTATCTCACCTTTTGACAGCAATGCCAAAAGACATACTTCATTTGCATCCGTTTATGTATATCCTTTAGCTGATGATTCCATTGAAATTGAAATAAATCCGGCCCATATTTCCTGGGATTTTGCCCGTTCAAGCGGTGCAGGGGGACAGAATGTGAATAAGGTGGAAACCAAAGCCATACTTACCCACCATCCTACCGGGATTATTATTCACAACTCCGAAACACGCTCTCAATTGGAAAATAGAGAAAAGGCAATGCAAATGCTTAAATCGCGGCTATATGAAATCGAACTTAAAAAGCGTCAGGCTGCCCGTGATGAAATTGAAGCAGGTAAAATGAAAATTGAGTGGGGCTCACAGATACGAAATTATGTAATGCACCCGTATAAATTAGTTAAAGATGTTAGAACCGGTTTTGAAACCGGAAATGTAGATGCTGTAATGGATGGAGACCTCGACGGATTTTTAAAAGCCTACCTGATGATGATGGGGCAAAAAGAAGAAAGCTAAAATTATGAGCAAAAACATTAACACAATTATATTTGACCTTGGCGGTGTACTTATTGATTGGAACCCAAGATACCTGTACCGTGAAGTCTTTGATGGAGATACTCAAAAAATGGAATGGTTCTTACACAATATTTGTGATAGTGACTGGAATGAAAATCAGGATGCCGGTTATCCGCTTTCTAAGGCTACAGAAGATTTGGTTATTAAGTTTCCTGAACATGAAAAAGAAATAAAAATGTTTTACGGTGAGTGGGAAAAAATGTTAAAAGGCCCTATTCAGGAAACCGTTGAAGTTTTAAAGAAATTAAGAGAGAAGAAACAATATAAAATAGTGGCTTTGACTAATTGGAGCGCAGAAACTTTTCCTATTGCTTTAAAACGGTTTGAGTTTTTAAGTTGGTTTGAAGGAATAGTTGTTTCGGGAGTAGAAAAAACAAGAAAGCCTTTTAGAGAAATCTATGAAATAACATTAGACCGCTTCACTATTGATAAACCTTCTCATTCTATTTTTATAGATGATAATTTGCGTAATATAAAAGCGGCTGAGGAACTGGGTATTAATGGCATTCATTTTTCAACGCCCGAAAACCTCATTGAAGACCTTAAAGGCTATAACATATATATTTAATAACATGATAAAGATCTATCACAATCCACGGTGCCAAAAATCACGCGAAGGATTACAAATTATAGAAAAATCAGGCAAAGAATTTAAAATAATAAAATACCTGGAAAAGAATCCAGATGAAAGTGAATTGAAGGAAATTCTTAAATTATTAAATATCAAACCGAAAGAGCTTATTAGAAAAAATGAATCTACCTGGAAGGAAAACTTTAAGGGAAAGGAACTTACAGATGATGAAATCGTTCAAGCTATGGTAAAGCACCCAAACCTGATTGAAAGGCCTATTGTAGTAAACAATGATAAAGCCGTTATCGGAAGGCCTCCCCAGCTCATAAATTCTATTTTATAACAATTTTAACTTAATTGATTTCTCTTCTTTCTTTATTTAACAATCCTTTAACCGTGTACTTAAATCGGTTGGTCTACTTTTGTCCCTTTATTTACTTTACTTAAAAATATGACACTTAAACATACCCTATTATTTTTATTTGCTTCATTAAATTTTACTGCTTTAATTGCACAAGCCCCCCCCCAACGTTCTATAAATATAACAGGAAAAGTTTTAGATGCCGAAACAGGTGAACCTCTTGAATATGCTACGTTAGTATTAGAAAGTGTAGAAAATCCGGACGTAGTAACCGGGGGAATTACAAATATAAACGGACAATTTGATGTTGAAGCTCAACCGGGAAACTATAATATAAGGATAGAGTTTATATCATATAAGAAGTTCGAATTACCAAATCAAAGTCTAACTAGTTCTAAAGACCTAGGAATTGTAAAACTAGAATTAGATATCGCACAACTTGATGCAGTTGAAATTGTAGGGGAAAAAACCACAGTACAGATACAACTGGACAAAAAAGTATTCAACGTAGGTAAAGATATTACTTCACAAGGAACCGATGCTTTAAATGTTTTGGATAATGTACCCTCAGTTTCGGTTGATATAGATGGAAATATAAGCCTCAGAGGTAATGAAAATGTGCGGGTACTCATTAACGGGCGTCCGGATAATTCAGGCATGAGCGGCTCTGATTTATTAAGGCAATTACCTTCTGATGCAATTGAAAGGGTTGAGGTAGTTACAAACCCATCTGCCAGATACGATGCCGAGGGGTCCGGAGGTATATTAAATATCATCTTAAAAAAAGGGGAAGATCTCGGGTTTAACGGTTCTTTACAAACTACAATGGGATATTATCCATATTCACAAACCAGTGCTAACCTCAATTTTAAAACTGAAAAATTCAATATATTTTCATCATTGGGTTACAGATACCAAAACTCACCCGGGGGCGGATATACCAATACAACCTATTTTGAAGGTGACTCTGATGTGGTAAGCAGATATTTGGAACAATCTCAGCAAAGGCAACGAAGGGGAGAAGATTATAACCTTAGAATTGGTGCTGAATATTATTTTAATGACAGGAATACTTTACTTGCCTCTTTTTCATATAATCTTGGAGACAGCCAAAATAATACCGATATGATTTACAGAGATTATAAGGCAAATCGTGAAATTAGCAGTATTAGGCTACGAGATGAGCTGGAGCTTGAAGATGAAGTGGAAAAAGGAATTAATTTGAATTATGAATCAAAATTCAATGAAGAGGGAAATCATAAACTCACATTAATTTTTAATTATGAAGATGAAGAAGAGACAGAAGACTCCAGGTATATTAATGATTATATTGAAGGAGCCGGCATTGACGGGGTAGATACTTCTCTCAATAAGGAACAGCAGGAAAATATATTGATCCAGGCTGACTATGTTTTGCCTTTTAATGAGAATGAAGGACAATTTGAAGCAGGATATAAAAGTGAGATAAATGCCATCCGTAGTAATTCACAGGTAATTAGAAGCGGAGAATTACAGGAAGGGTTAACTAATAATCTGGAATATAATGAAGGTATTCATGCTTTTTATACTCAATACGGTAATAAATTTGGAAAATTTACTTTTTTAGCAGGCCTCAGAATGGAAATTTCTGATATTTCTATCAAATCCATAAGTGGTAGGAATGTTACCGAAGATAAAAATTACAGCAATTTTTTTCCTACCCTTCATACCGGATATGAATTGGGTGAAAATGAAACCATTCAATTAAGTTATAGCCGACGATTACGTCGTCCTAGATTTTGGGACCTGAATCCATTTTACGGTTATACAGACGATACTAACATAGTATCCGGTAATCCGAATTTAAACCCAATGTTTACCAATGCGTTTGAAATTGGTTATTTAAGAAACTGGGATAAATTTACGCTTAGTACCAGCATTTATTACCAGCATTCAACCGATCTGTTTCAACGAATTACAGTTGCTACAGGTGAATTTTTTGAAATACAAAGTGACGAAGACCTGAATGGGGATGGGGTTGTTGATGAGGATGATGTGGAGCAAATCCCAATTTTAAGTTCTCAGCCTATAAATGCAGGGGAAGAAGACAGATATGGTGTAGAAATGACCTTGTCATATAATCCTGTAAGATGGTTACGATTATCCGGAGATTTTAACTTATTCGGATTTAAGCAGGATGGCACATATGAAACTTTTGTAAATGACGCTATAGAGACAAGGGAAATAGATGGTGAAAATATAAGTTATTTTGCACGTTTCAATACCCAGGTTACACTCCCTGCTGATATAGGATTACAGGCCAGAATGTTTTACAGGTCTCCTTTTGATAACGGCTTTGTAAAGAGTAAATCATTTTTGAGTGCTAATTTAGGAGCCAGTAAAGACCTTTTTAATGATAACGCCACAGTAAATATCAACGTGAGTGACGTATTTAATACAAGAAAGCGTAGGTCAGAAACATTTAACCCTACTTTTTATTCCGAGAGTGAATTTCAATGGCGTAAAAGGCAGGTTAATGTTTCTTTTACGTATCGCTTTAATCAACAAAAAGAACGTGAAAGAGGTGGTATTGGTAGAAACGGAGAAGGAATGGGAGAAGGAAATGGTGAGGATTAGTTATTAATTGATGGATAATAATAAATAAAAAAGAAGCCTTACGGCCAGTAGTGGTCGGAAGAAATTCCGGCCACTTTATGTTTTGAATAGTTTATCAG
>CALGUD010000062.1 GCA_937901915.1 uncultured Flavobacteriaceae bacterium | reverse complement strand
TCAATCGATAATTAAATTAGATTTAAAAAAACATCCTGAACTTGATAGGGCAAGGGATATTTTTATGATAGGGTGCCTTACTGGGCAACGTGTAAGTGATTATAACAAATTAACAAAAGACAATATTGTTAACTTGAATGGAACCTTATTTTTTAAAATACGACAAACTAAAACCAGGAGAGAAGTTCTTTGCCCTATTACAAATGAAATTAAACAAATCTTAAGAAAGTATAATGGGAATCCTCCTGCTAGAATGCATGACCAAGATTTGAATGTTCATATTAAAGAGGTGGCTAGACGTGCTGAAATAATAGACTTTGTAGATTGTAATTATACAAAGGGAGGAAAAAATATAACTGAGAAAATTCCAAAATATAAATTAGTATGTACACATAGTGCAAGGCGATCTTTTTGCACAAATATGTATAAAAAGGGAATGCCTATATATGATATTATGATATTTTCAGGTCACTCAACTGAAAAGGAATTTTATAAGTATATTCGGATTGAAAAAGAGCAACAAGCATTGAAATTGGCAAAAAGCGGTTATTTTAATTTATAAAAATATGGTGGAGTTGGATGAAATTGCAGAAGAGTATAATTATGTTATGCATAAATATAATCATCTACCTGTTGTGGAGAATATAGAGTCATATATAGCTACATTTTTTTGGTGGTTTGATGATGAAATTATAAATCGAAGGGATGAATCAATTTACTCAAGAGAAATAAAGTCTGTATTTAACCAAGCCAAAAAAAGATCAATCCTTAATTATAAGTTTGATATAAATAAAAACAAAGGATTTTTTTCCCCGTTTCGGCAAATAGAAACTGAATATGATGAAAATAAAGGAATAATATTTTTAAATTCTGATGAAGAAGATTTTTTAAATCAGGGTTATTTTGAAAAACAAATAGATGAAAGATTTAAAGATGTGATTGATTCAATTAATAACTTTTATTCAAAGTACAAAGAAACTAATGGGCACACTTTATTGAAGTATTTAAAAATGACACCTTCACATCAAACGAATTTATATGTAAATGAACCCAGTATAAATTATAAGAATCTTACCATAGACTTGTTTAAAGATATAACTTCTCGAAAATGGAAGGAATTGAATGACAATCTTGAAGAGAAGATAAGTTATTTGGGAAACAAATACTCTAATGAAAATGTTTCTTTGTTATTTGATAGCCATGAAGAACAGGTGAGAAAGAATATTAATGGAGGGTTGGTTCTAATGGAATCATATAATATGACGGATAAAAAAGCAAAACGCTTCTGCAAATGGCTTAAACAAGCTGGTTATATAGCTGAAGGGACTAACTATGTTACCTTGAAAAATATCTTTGTCAAAAAAATAAGCAATATTGGAACAAAGATTGTCTGGGTGGGCTATAACCACGAGCTCAAATATTTCATAAACCAGTTACATCAAAAGAAAATAATAAAATCTTCGGGACATCAAAAAAAATGGTCTGATGTTATAGCTTGTTTTTTGGATCGTAATGGTTGTAAATTTGATAATAAATCATTTTCAAAAAATCTTGAAACTCCTTCAGATGAATCCGAAAAATCTATAGACTCAATAGTTTCTAGGTTAAAGGGTGAATTTACAGGATAATTATGACCACTATGGTCATAGATTTTTTCTGTTTTCTTTTATCCTTTGTATTTCTTCGAGTAGTATGGATTTTTCTATGACCACAAATTCGTAAATATTTCACAAACAGTTATTTATAAATACTTTTGGTTTATTGATAGCATGGTGCTATCTCGAATAATCTATAAAGTAGGATAAATAATGAAAGAAATTAAAATGAAATTATTAAGCCGACAGGAGGTCGCAGAATTGTTAAATGTATCGTTAGTTACTTTGCACAATTTAAGAAAGAAAGGCATCTTAAAACCTACACACAAAGTAGGTAGGAAACCTTTGTATTTAGAAAGTTCAGTTCTGGAGCAATTGGAATTGTCTCACTATAAAAATGTTGCGTAATGGTAGATAATATACGAGCATATATGTTGGACAAAGAAAGTTTTGATTTCAGAACCGAAGAAATGGAAACAGTAGAACTTAAATCTCGATTTAACTGTCAAACAGGAGAAATCGAAGAATATCCCAAAAAAGGAAGGTATTATAATATGCAAGTAGAATTGCAAAAAGATAAATCATTCATTACTGGGAGTTTGCATAAGTTATTTAATCTAATCCTAAACGGGGAAGAACATAATTATAATGATTTTAGCTTTTGCGAGCTTGAGCAATCACTAGATTTAATGTGTGATGAATTATATATTCGTCCATTGAGTACTAAAGTCACAAATGTAGAGTTTGGATTGAATATTAATTTACCAATTGATGCAGACCGTTTTTTGAACCATATGTTGTTAATGTATGATTTTAAAGCTCCAAACCGTAATGAAACTTTTAATGGACGAGGAAATTATAGAGAGTTTAAAAAATCTGATTATTCTTTCAAAATTTATAACAAGTCCAAGCATTACAAGCAGAAAGGAAATGTGGTAAGGTTTGAGATCAAAATAACTCGTTCTCGTTTATTAGAAAAAATGCAGATATATAACCTTGAGGATTTACGAAGCCAGGATGTCATAATTAGGCTTTTTCAGTTCCTATTAGAGCAATTTGACAAGCTATTGATAGTAGACCTGCAAGGAATGAAAAAAGTGCTTGACAAACGCCACATTGAGTTCATTTGTGATTATTCAAACCCTTATTATTGGAATAGCGTAAAGGAAATAGTTTCTTATAAAGTTTTTGGAAGAATAAAGAGAAATTGTAACAGGTATATTGAAAAGTATGCTTTAAACAATACGAGATTACTTGTTAGAAATCTATTAAAACAAAAGTTTGAAGAAATGATGAACTGTTATGAAGAATCGATTAAAAATGCTGCTTAAGGGAATAAATGTCAGCTATAATACCTATAACATTTTACCCAATCGAGTTTTTGACTTGGTTGGGTAAAATTATTTTTTTAACATGCGATGAATATCTATTTGTATATCCAAATCCTTTTGATTCTTATAATATATAAATCCAGCACCTGTATTTTTAATGATAAAAAATGCAAATTCTTCCTCAAGAATAAGAATTATGTCATCTTTATTATTTTTTATGTCGAAAAGATGAAAGATTACTTTGGCTTCATGATATTCAGGTAGCTTTTTTAAATCATAGAATTTAGAACCCCTCAACGAGTTTATTTCTATTTTCATTGAATTAGTTTCATAATGATTCAATTTAAAGAGCGTTTCCCCTTTTGTTGGATTTACTAATTCTATATCCAAATATCCGCTTCCTGACCTTAAATAATCCGAATGATAGAAGTAATTGCCTATTTTTTCCGTTGAAACTGGAATAGAGCCTATCATCTTTTTAAACCTATTAAACATATCTATTGGGTTTTTCAGTGCAAAAGAATTTTTTTCTCATAATCTTGAAGATCATTCTCAATCTGTATAATCATCTCTTCTTGAAGAAGATATTCTTTAAAAGTCCAATTGAGTTTGTGTAATCCCAAACCATAACTTTCATGTGTCCAAAATATGGTTACATCTTCAAACCCATGTCTTATTGAAAACTCTGTTCTTACTCCTGGTTCTATTACTTCCATAGTTATAGAGTCTGTACTCAGCTTTTGAACTTCCATTTTGGGATGAGATGATAAAAAATAATTTATTAAAATTCCATACTTATGTTTTACACCCCCTTGTTTTGCTATCCGAACGACCTCTTCTTTCTTATCTTTAACAAATAAGAAAATTATAAAAGCTAATATTACGAAAGCCCATATCATTACTTATGCTATATTAAATGTTTATTATTTAACTTTTAAATTATATAGTTTATGGTTGTTTCTGTTTCCATTTTCGATATTGAAAAAGAAGCGATCAATTTATTTAAGTTTTTAATTAAAATTTTTTACGTATATGTAATTTTCGCACTCATTAACAGTGCCTTCAAAAACTTTTTTATCTCCGGGTTCTCTTTTCTTAGAGTCAATATAATAGGTGTTTATGTGTGTCATCTTACTCAATTCGTAGTCAAGGTATACGTTAGAATATAAACCATCGCTTTTTTGAGAATCATTTATCATATCATTTAAATTTCTTGTTTTAGGCTTTGTTGAAGTGCTAATGGTTGCATAAATAAAAAGTGATATGCCGATAAATCCTATTATCATCATTAGTGTAATCATAATTGGAAGGTTTAAAATGAATTTATATCTTATTGCTTTACATATATTACAATGCCATCTGCTGTTTCAATTTCATTTTCTGAAATTTTATAAAATGAAAAGCTTTGGCTTTGTATTTCTTGGTCTATAGTAAATGAATATTCATTATCAGTGATTGTTTCAATTACATCTGTATTACCGCCTGCATTTGCTTGAATTTCTAATAATTCTTTAAAATTCGTCCGCAATTGGTTATCTCCCAAAATTGAAATAAAATTATCTGATGTAAATTGATAACCTCCTACGATCACACTACCATCTTTATACAGCCATGTTCCTTGTATCCATCTAGGAGGGTTAAAAAATTGAGAATTAGTATCATCATCCGATGAACTACATGAAAATAATATAGCTGAAAAAACAACTATGAAAAGACTTGGGGTTTTGTTTTTCATATTGTAAAGTATTATTTTTTTGTTTAAAATGCAAGAAAAAACTTATTCTGTTTTGGATGTGTCGATTATTTTCTTGTTTCAGTGATAGACATATAGTGAATAGGTCATTTTTAATTGTCATTTAAATTATTAATGGTTTTATCGGTTTGAGAAGCTTCCATGAATACGGTGCCTACCTGTTTGTAAACTACTCTTTTTCCGCAGGCATCTATAGAATAGGTTGCTCCATGCAGCCCCTTTACCTTATCAATAATTTTAATTTTTTCTTTATCGCAGTTTTGTTCAATAGATACTGTTTTAATTAAGGTCGTTTCTGTTGCGCCAAACATAGTTCTGGTTACTGAACCACATGAAGCTAAAATTACAGTTGTAATAACATAAAATGATATTTTTCTCATAGTTGATATAGATTAGGGTTTAAAAGTATCTTATTTGAATAATTTTTTGTTACGGTAAACCGTAATCGGTTGATGTGAAATATTACAAATATTAATGAAAATATAATTAAAACACAAATATGTGTCCGATAATTTTATAAGATAAGTACATTTTTACTATGTGAAGAGTAAAGATGAAGAAATAAAGATTTTAGTATCTATAGGGACAAAAGTAAAACAGTTTAGGGAAGCTAAGAATATGTCTCAACATGACTTGTCTATTGAAGCCGACATACCAAAAAATCAAATTGGACGAATTGAAAGGGCTGAAATAAACACTACTATCTTAACGCTTCACAAAATCGCTAATGCTTTAAATGTTAATGTGTGCTTACTGCTTGATCCACATTTAAATGACACCTAAGTAATTATAATTAACTTTTTCGGCAAAACAATTCTGAATAGCTTTTATTATATACTAATGTTGAAATTTTAACATTTCATTAATACTATTTGTGTTCTTCTGTGCGGTTTGTCATTTGAGAAAGGCTGAGACTTATATGCACTATTTCCCTCTCACCCCCTACAAAAAAAAGCTCATTTCATTTTTTCCAAGTAGATCAATTTTGAAGTAAGGAATCTACTATTTTATTCTTAAACGCACCCTAGTCAGCACCCTTTTTAAACAAAAAACCCGCAACACCTTTAAAATAAAGAGTTTGCGAGTTTTTGCGGTGGTGCCTCCAGGAATCGAACCAGGGACACAAGGATTTTCAG
This sequence comes from uncultured Flavobacteriaceae bacterium, assembly GCA_937901915.1. Lineage (GTDB taxonomy): Bacteria > Bacteroidota > Bacteroidia > Flavobacteriales > Flavobacteriaceae > Abyssalbus. The sequence goes on along the minus strand of CALGUD010000062.1, from coordinate 33,910 downwards.
TCCTTTGCTCTACCAACTGAGCTAAGGCACCAGTAGTATAATTGCGGGTGCAAATATATGTGCAAAAATAATAACTGCAAAGGAATTTAAAAAAAAAACCATTTTGTAAATTAGCATCTTTAATTTTTGAAAATGAACTTAGTAATAGATGCAGGGAATACACTCATTAAAACAGCTGTTTTTAGGGGAAAAGAAATTTTGAGCGAATCAAAATTCAATCATGAAAATTTTTTGCCGGAAATTGAAAAAATTTTTGATTATCATCCCGATATCAATAATTCAATAATATCTTCGGTATCCTGTCTTTCCGGGAAAGATATGAAAGCATTGTCTGTTTTTTGCAAAGTTCATGAACTTAACAGTGAATCTAAAGTCCCGTTTGTAAATTTATATGAAACCCCACAAACATTGGGGGTTGACAGGATTGCACTCATTACTGCAGCATACTATGAGTGTAAAGGCAAAAATGTTTTAATAGTAGACTCCGGTTCATGTATTACATACGACTTTTTGAGTGAAGATGCTAAGTATTATGGAGGGGCAATATCCCCCGGAATATATATGCGATTTAAAGCCCTTAATACGTTTACTGCCAATTTACCGTTAATAGAAACAACAGAACTTACGGACTTTATAGGCAATTCAACTCAAAATAGTATTGTTTCGGGTATTATTAACGGTGTTATCCATGAAATTGAAGGCACTGTCCGTCAATATTCTGAAAGATTTAGTGATTTAACAATTATTTTAACAGGAGGGGACAGTGATTTTTTGTCTAAAAGATTAAAAAGTACCATATTTGCCAATTCAAATTTTTTATTTAAAGGACTCAACTATATTTTAGAACTCAATAAAAACTAATGATTAAAAATTTTTTTGTTGTAATTGCATTACTGGTTCTTACATTTAATTATGCTCAGGAAGGAACTTATTCACCTTATTCATTTTACGGTATTGGAGAGTTGAAGTTTAAGGGAACAGTAGAGAATCAATCTATGGGAGGCCTTAGTTTTTATTCAGATAGTATTCATGCCAATCTAAGAAACCCTGCTGCTTTAGGTGATATAAAGCGAACAGTTTTTACAGTTGGGTTATCTCACAACTCTACACAATTTAAAAATTCGTCAGTAACCGAAACACAAAATAGCGCATCTTTTGATTACCTGTCGGTAGGTTTTCCAGTGTCCCCTAAGTTTGTTGTAAATACAGGTTTGCTATCCTATTCTTCAGTTGGCTATAATATTTTATCTGAGAACAATAATAATGGCCTGGTTCAGCGCAATGAATTAACAGGTAACGGTGGACTTAACAAAGTTTTTTTATCTTTAGGCTATAAAGTGACCGAAAATATTAACATTGGTGTTACAGGAAACTATGCTTTTGGAAAACTTGAAAATGAGAGTGAGCGTGTGGTAGAGAATGTTTTACTGGGAACACGTGAAAGAAATAATTCAGAGTTAAGCGGTGTTGATTTTAATTTCGGATTATCATACAAGTTGAAAATCTTAGAGGATTTCACTTTTAGAACAGGTATAACCTTTTCACCGGAAACTACAATCACATCAATCAACAGTAGACAAATTTCTACATTTCATGAATTATCTCCTGTGTCAGAAGTAGAAGATGTTGATCTGGAAGCATCAGGATTAAGGGAAACCGATTTAGTAGTACCTGCTAATGTATCATTTGGTGTGGGTTTGGGAAAAGAGTATAAATGGTTTGTAGGTACTGAGATTCAATCAATCAAAACCGGAAATTTCAAAAATTATTTTATGGATTCTCCGGATACAGAATATAAAGATTCTTTTATTATATCTTTAGGCGGTTTTTATATCCCTAACTATAATTCCTTTACCAGCTACTGGAGTACAGTAGTCTACAGGGCCGGAATTAGGTTTGAAGAAACCGGGTTACGGATAAAAAACGAAGAAATTAATAACTTTGGCATATCTTTTGGTTTAGGATTACCAGTACGTAATTTTTCAAATGTCAATTTTGATTTTGAATATGGTAAAAGAGGAACTCTCAATGCCGGATTGATAGAAGAAAATTATTTTAATGTCAAGTTAAGCTTATCGTTAAGTGATAAGTGGTTTCAAAAAAGAAAGTATGATTAATAACATAAATATTGAAGAGATGAAAACTAAAATTACACCAATCTTATCGTTTTTTGTTGCATTTGTGTTCTCTGCAAATGCAATGGCCCAAAACCCTGAATGCAACACAAATTTATCACTGTATGCTGGTGATGTTAAAGCCGGAAACCTTGATGGAGCATATGATGCATGGAAAATGGTATATGATAATTGCCCGGACCTACACTATGCAAATTTTGCCTATGGTGAAAAAATATTGAAACATAAAATTGAGAATGCTTCAGGAGATGAAAAAACTAATTTTGTGAATGCTCTGATGAAATTATATGATGAGAGTTTAAAATATTTTCCTGATAAATTTACAAAAGCTGGTGTAACAGTTGATAAGGTCATTGCCGGGAAAGAATACGGATTATTGGATGATGAAAAGGTTTATGAACAATTAGGTGTTGCTTTTAAGGAAGACAAAGACAACTTTAAAAACGCAAAAGCGCTTTATATGTATTTTTCCGCTTTGGTAGACCTTCATAAAGCAGGTAAAAAAGACTTACAGGAAGTTTTTAATGTATACGATGATGTTACAGAGAAAATAGAACTTGAGAATAAAGAATTAACCGAAAGTATTGTTAAACTGGTTGAAAAAGAAGAAGCCGGTACAATTACCTCTAATGAAAAGAAAGTCTTGAACGCAGCTTATACAAATGGTGCTGCATACGAGCAGGTAAGTGGTAGCGTAGATGCAAAATTAGGGCAATTAGCCGATTGTGAGAATTTAATACCATTATACCAAAAGAACTTTGATGCTAAAAAGAACGACCCTTCATGGTTAAGGGCAGCTGCCAGTAGAATGGATTCGAAAGAATGTACAGGAGATCCTCTCTTTGTTAAATTGGTAGAAGAACTACATAAATTAGAGCCATCTGCAGAATCTGCATATTATTTAGGGTTGCTTAAAGACAAAGCAGGGGACAGTAAAGGATCTATAAAGTATTACAATGAAGCTGTATCCCTTCAAAGTGATAAGTATAAAAAAGCTAAATTACTGTTAAGGATTGCAAGTAAATATTCTAAGAGCGGAAGCAAAACAGCGGCCAGAAACTATGCAAACCAGGCATTGGAAAATAACCCTGCACTTGGTAGCGCATATTTAATATTGGCTAATCTTTATGCAAACAGTGCTAATGATTGCGGAACCACCGCTTTTGAAAAAAGAGCGGTTTACTGGAAAGCAGCAGACCTTGCAAGACAAGCTGCTAAGGTTGACCCTTCTGTAAAAAGTAGAGCACTACAAACAGTTAAAAGTTACGAAGGCTTAGCTCCGAGCAGGACTGATATCTTTAACGCTGATATGGCCGGTAAAACAGTCAAATTTAACTGTTGGGTTGGTGGTAGCGTAAAAGTACCTAACCTGTAATTTATGAATTACCTCTCAAAACATACTTTTATATGCATTGTCACAGTTTTTACTGTGACAATGTTTTTTTCATGTAAAGGTAACCTGGGAGAAATTCAAAAACTATCTGTTTTAAGCAAAGAACCTGTTGGTGTTGCAAAAAACTTTGAAATGATTTATACCGATTCAACCAGGGTTACAGCCATTGTAACCGGGCCTGTGCATAACGATTTTTCAAACCGTAATTTCCAGTACCAGGAATTCCCCGAAGGTGTGAAGGTGGATTTCTTTGATGAAGAAAAAAACAAGAGTGTTATTACTGCAGATTATGGAATTATATATTCCTCCACAAAACTGGTTGAGTTAGTAGGAAATGTGGTTATAGAAACGCATGAAGGTAAAAAACTCGAATCCCCGCAATTATACTGGGACCAAAAAAATGACTGGATTTTTACCGAAAAAAATTATACTTTTACAAGTGAAGATTTAAACATGACAGGTATCGGTATCGATTTTAATAAGAGTTTTACAAAAGTGAACTCCCATAAAAATACAGGAAGAGCCCTGGTAAAAGAATAAATAAATTCAAATGAAATACTTCAGGATATCTGAAATCATATATTTAGTAATCGCAGTAATTTCTTATATTAAAGTTTTCACTGAATGGGAAACAGATAGAAACAGAGCGTACCTTTTTTTAGTATTTGGCATCTTTTCTACCGGAATGTTCTTTTTTAGAAGGCATTACAGAAAAAAATTCAATCAGCGAAAAAACGACCAATAGATGGGAACTTCAATCCTCATCATTATTATTGCACTTATACTTTCAGCATTTTTTTCCGGTATGGAGATCGCTTACATTTCTTCAAATCGTATTCACCTCGAAATCGAAAAAAAACAAGATGGTTTATTAGCAACGATACTCACCAGGCTTACTAAAAAGCCGTCAAAGTTTATTGCCACAATGCTAGTAGGTAATAACCTGGCACTGGTTGTGTATGGGTTTTTTATGGGAGAAGCGATTATGGCATGGATACAGGATGTGTATCCTACTCAGAGTGATTTTCTTAATTCTTTGTTTACAGAATTCAACCTTCTTTTTCAAACAATTATTTCTACTCTTATCATATTGCTGACTGCAGAATTTTTACCAAAAGTTTTTTTTCAGATCTATTCAAACAAATTAATTAAGTTTTTCGCATTACCTGCTTATTTATTTTATGTGCTGTTTTCATTTATTTCAGATTTTATAATCTGGATGTCAGATTTTGTGCTTAAAGTTGTTTTTAAATCAGAAGGTGATGAAGTGCAACTATCATTCAGTAAGGTAGAATTAGGGGATTATATTTCTGAACAGATGGAATCCGTAGGAGATAATGACGATGTGGATTCTGAAATACAAATTTTCAGAAATGCTTTAGAGTTTGCCGAAGTAAAGGCCAGGGAAGTAATGATACCCCGTACCGAAATCACAGCAGTAGAAATTCATGAACCACCAGCCGGCCTTGTTAAACTTTTTACTAAAACCGGATTTTCAAAAATACTGGTATATCTCGAAACCATAGACGACATTGTTGGATATGTGCACTCTTTCGAGTTGTTTAAAAAACCCAAAACAATAAAAAGTATAATGATGCCGGTTGAATTTGTGCCGGAAACGATGCTTATAAGCGATATTTTGGAGATCCTTATGAAAAAAAGAAAGAGTATCGCGGTTGTATTGGATGAGTATGGAGGAACCTCGGGAATATTAACCGTTGAAGACATCATTGAAGAACTTTTTGGTGAAATAGAAGACGAGCATGATAATGATGTACAACTAGAAGAACAAATCAGCAAAAATGAATACCTATTTTCAGCCCGTTTAGATGTAGATTATTTGAATGAAGAATACAGGCTAAATCTTCCGGAAAGTGAAAATTATGAAACCCTTGGGGGGCTCATTGTAAATCATTTAGGAGAAATACCTGAAGTAGGAGAAATTATAAAAATTGAATCATTTCAATTTGAAATAAAAGAAGTGGGTACTACTAAGATCGACCTTATTCTTCTTAAAGTCTTAAACGACGAATAAAAAACCTTAAATATTAAAGTTTCAGGTTTTTATTGTTGTAAAAAAATGGTATTTTCGCCAACTGAATTTTATTAAAATAAATAATATATATGGCTATTTTAAATCAAATAAGAAGTAAAAAAATAGTTTTAATACTTGTTATTGCATTGGCATTATTGGCTTTCGTTATAGGAGCAGATTCTATGGCTGGTGGTGGTTCTGAAACTACGAGTGTTATAGGTGAGGTAAATGGTGAGGTGATCTCCCGTGACAATTTTGTTAACCAGGTCGAATTTGCATCAAGAGGTGCTGGGGCAAACGCTTCTACAGTTCAGGTGGTTAATCAGGTTTGGGAAAGAGAAGTGAGAAATGAACTTTTAAATCAGCAATATGAAAAATTAGGGCTTAATGTTGAAAAAGATCAAATCCTTAATGTAATTAAAGCCAATCCGGCTTTTGCATCAAACCCTAATTTTCAAAATGAAGCAGGCGTATTTGATGAGCAAAAAGTAATAGATTTCGTGAGAGAATTAAAAACTACCAGTCCGGCCGGATACCAACAATGGCAGGCTCAGGAAGATGCTCTAATAAATGCTTCCAAAGAGAATTCCTATTTTAACCTTATTAAAGCAGGTGTAGGTACAACTATTAAAGAAGGAGAGGTAGCGTATCATTTAGAAAATGATAAGATTGATATTAAATATGTGCAGGTGCCCTATTCTTCAGTTCCTGATAGTGTTATACAGGTTACGGATAAAGAGATAGAAGCCTATATTAAAGAAAACAAAGAAGACTTTGAAGAAGAGGCTTACAGAAGTATCCGCTTTGTATATTTTGAAGAAAAACCTTCAGATGTTGATGAACAAAAGATCCAGGATGACCTTACAGCACTTTTAAATAGCAAGGTTTCTTATAATTCCCAAACAAAAATGAACGACACTATTCCCGGGTTTGATAAGGCAACTAATATTCAGGAATATGTAAATGCCCATTCGGATGTTAAATATGATTCTACATATGTAGTGAAAAAAGATTTGCCTGCTGCATTTGCAGACACTCTTTATAACCTTAACGTGGGCAATGTATATGGCCCATACAAAGATGGTGGTTTTTATAAATTAAGCAAGATGGTTAATAAGAGTGGAAGAGGCTCTGTTAAAGCAAGCCACATCTTGATTGGCTATGATGGAGGCCAGTCGCAACCCAAAGAACCAAGAACCAAAGAAGAAGCCGAAGCGCTCGCTAATGAAATTTTGGCAAAAGCAAAAAAGGATCCGGATAGTTTTTCTGATCTCGCTAAAGAATATTCTGAAGATCCCGGCTCTGCCAATAAGGGGGGAGAATATGATAATATTACAAAAGGACAAATGGTCCCTGCGTTTGATGAATACATTTTTAGTAGAGAAGTAGGGGAGATCGGAATTGTGGAAACACCTTTCGGTTATCACGTTTTAAAAGTTGATGATACCTATGAAGGGGTACAGTTGGCTACTATTGCAAGAAAAATTGATCCTTCAGAGGAAACTGTAAACAGCCTTTACAATAGTGCAGTTAAATTTGAAATGGCAGCTGTAGAAAATGATTTTACCGAAGCCGCAAAAGCAGAAGGGTATACTGTTAGGCCAATATCCAGGCTTCAGGCTATGGATGAGAGTATTCCTGGTGTGGGTAACAACCGTGGACTTGTTCAATGGACTTTTAATAAAGATACTGATGTTAACGATATCAAACGTTTTAATATGAATAATGGGTATATAATTGCCCAGGTAACAGGAAAGTTTAAAAAAGGACTGGCCTCTGTAAATTCTGCACGGGTTAGAGTATTGCCTATTTTGAGAAAACAGAAAAAGGCTGCACTTATAAAATCTGAAAACGAAGGTAAAACATTAGAAGAAATAGCATCATCCAATAAAACATCTGTAAAAACAGCTGCCGGTTTAAATATGAAAACACCAACTATAACAGGAGCCGGTAGAGAGCCAAAAGTTGTTGGTACGGCTTTTTCACTGTCAGAAGGAAAGGTTTCTAACCTGATTGAAGGTGAGAATGGTGTTTATAAGTTAGAGGTAACTAAAAAAGAGATAGCTCCTTCATTAGATAATTATACCACCTATGCAAATACGCAAAAAACCCTAAACAGAAACAGGGCTATGAGCGCTGCATATAATGCTTTAAAAGAAGAAGCTGAAATAGAAGATAACAGGGCTAATTTTTATTAAAAAGCCTATTTAAAATAGCACAAAAAAACCACTAAATATAGCTTAGTGGTTTTTTATTTATATCAAAGTGAACAATCAGTTTAATCATACAAGCAGATCGGGGCGAAGCATGTATATTGTTTCTCTTTGGGTTGTATTCATAGCATTCATGATTTGGTATCTGGTATATTTTTTTAGTACCATACCAATCAACACATCAAAAGATGAATCACTTATAGAATCTTTTGTTTTCCAACAATCTATAAATGAAAATTTAAAAGAAGACATTGAAGGTACTGTAAATAATGAAATCAGGGTTGTATACTTTCAAAACCCTGATAATGCAGAACTCATCAATCTTCAGCCAACAGTCACATTTAATGAAAAGGTAGCTTCATACGCTCCACAAGGCCCACAGAATTTCACGTATCCGGTTACTTATACCCTGACCATGAAAAATGGGGAAGAAGTGCAATTTTATATTCTCAATGAAAATCCTCCTGATAGCTTTAATACAAGTAATAACTTTTGGAAAAGACTTGTACGCGGATTAAAACATTTATTCTAAAGAATAAGATGCTCATAAGGGAAAACCACCGAAAATCCTCTATGCTTAAAATAGTCCGGAGTAGATTCATTTCCTGTAGCGAGTATAAAATCACCACCCCAGGCTCCAAGACTCTTTATTGAGCCTGTAAAATCCGAAAACAGGTTTACTTTTACCTTTTGTTGGCCAGTATATTCAGCGATTATATCTTCGTGATGGTCAATTAAAGCTTCAAAATCCTCCAGTGAATTACATTTTATAATTTTACAAGTGATATCGGATATTTGATTAACAAACTCTGTTTTGTTCTTTTTTACCGAATTGTATTTTGTAATTTCATTCCTGCTGTTTTGCTTTTTATTGAGATATACAAAGTACAGGTTATTTTTAAAAGGTGGATTAAAATCAAGAGGCTTCACATCGGGATATTGATTTGTAATTTTGTAAAGAATAGGAGTGTTGTTTTGAGCACATGCAATATCATAACCACTGCCGGGAAAGGCATTCCATAGTAATTTAAAAGCATCAACCTTCGCCCAATGGGCTATATTGTTTATTAATGTAGATGAAGAGCCCAATCCCCAGTTCCTGGGGAAAGTCAATTTTGTAGTTACTTCATAACCTGTATCACCTTCTAAAAACTTAGAATTTAGTTTTTTAGCTTCAGCTAAAATTTTTAAAAGAGTCTTCCTGACAGTTTCTTTTTGGTCATCATCCGAATGGGAGTTGGAGGATAAGCTTTGGTTTTCAATGATGTTTTTTAAATCAAATTCACCTTCAAACCAAACGGATCCATTTTCATCCAGGCTTTTCCATACAAGTCGGTCTTTATTAATTTCATTAACAAGCAATGATTGCCCATACCGGGTGGGCAAGGCAAGGCTCAGTGCTCCATCGAGTACAGCGTACTCACCCGTAAGCAATAATTTTCCGTTGCTGTAGAATTCATTATTCATTGGAGTAATTAATAATTTCTAACTCCTGTATGGCAAATAAGTCTTTGTCAGCAGTTACAATTGGAATTTTTAAATATTGTGATGTTGCTGAAATAATACTATCCGGAAGTTTAATTTTATGGTTTTGCTTTATATCAATAGCAAGTTCTTTAATTTCTTGTGTGATGTTGATGATAGTAAATGTGGATAATAAATTTCTTATGTCGTTTACATTTTTTATGGAAAGACCTGGAAAGGAAAGTAGTTCCATTTCAGTTATTATTGAAATATAAATATCATTTTCCGAAATAATATTTTTTGCGATTAAATCACCTCTTAAAAAGTAAATAATAATATTGGTATCAAGCAGAAGTTTAATCCCACTCATTTCGCATTTCTTTTTGTATATCTAAAACATTTTTATCAGCAAAAAAAGTAACCGAGCCAAATGTGTCTTCAACAATTTTCAATTTTGTTTTTTGCTGTTTTTCTGATATGGCTTTATATAATGTTTTGATACTTTTTCGAATGTTAATTAAGGAGGATCCTTTTTTAATTATGATTGCCATCGTCTTTGACTTTATATAAAGATAAAAAATATATTTGTACTTTATAAATTAACGGGTTTTTATTCTATTAAACTCATTAACCACATCACTGTGCGTCACTGTCTTATCTTTATAGAAGTTTACAAAATATAGCTTCTCTTCTTCCGTTGCCCCTAATTGGTTCAGGATGTTAAGTAAATGCATTTTCATATGCCCTTTCTGTATGCCTGTGGTAACCAATGAACGTACAGCGGCAAAATTTTGTGCAAGTCCCGCTACAGCAGTTATTTGCATTAATTCCTTTGCGGAAGGGTTTCCCAACATTTCTAAAGCCAGCTTTACCAAAGGATGTAACTGTGTTAAGCCACCTACAGTTCCTAAAGCCAGCGGAATTTCAATCCAAAACCTGAAAATACCGTTCTCAACTACAGCATGCGTTAAGCTGGTGTATTTTCCGTTTTGGGCAGCATATGCATGCACTCCGGCCTCAATAGCCCGGAAATCGTTTCCTGTAGCCAATACAACGGCATCTACGCCATTCATAATCCCTTTATTATGCGTTACGGCCCTGTGGGGTTCAATTTTAGCAATGTTGATGGCACGTATAAATTTTTCGGCAAATTCTTCAGGGGAGACATTCTTGTCTCCATTTAACTCTTCAACGGGGCAAGAAACCTCGGCTTTTACAATACAATTAGGAGTGTAATTAGAGAGAATGCTCATTACTACCTGTATGTCTTTTTCCTCATTTGAGAATGCATCAAATTCAAGAGCTTCTTTTTTAAGTGTTTCGGCAAATTTTTCAAGGCATGAATTAATAAAATTAGCGCCCATTGCATCGATGGTTTCAAAAGTACAATGCAGCTGGTAATAATGATCCAGGTCTTTTGTTTTATTTACTAACTCAATATCTAAAATACCACCACCTCGCTTTTTCATATTGCCGGTAATGACTTCAGTATTTTCTATAAGTTTTGGTTTAAGTTCAGTAAAAAATGATGTCAATTTATTTTCATCACCCTTGAATATAAAATGTACTTGTCCGTTCTTTTCAGTAGAAATTACTTTAGTTTTAAACCCCCCTCTGTTTTGCCAGTATTTGGCTGCTTTACTGGCAGCTGCTACTACAGAACTTTCCTCAATAGCCATTGGAATGGTATATAATTTGTTATTGATTAAATAATTAGGGGCTATGGCAAAGGGCAAATAGAAATTGGAAATGGTATTCTCTATAAATTCATCATGTAGTTTTTGCAACGATGCATCATCATTCCAGTATTGTTTTAAAACTTTTATAGATTGAATATTATTTTGAAAATAGTTTTTTGCTAACCATTCAATTTTTTGTTCTTTGTTAAATTTTGAAAATCCTTCAACAGGTTGTATTTGCATTTTTGTACCGGATTAGAATGGCAAAGATAATAATTAACAGATCGGGATATAAGTAGCGTATTTTTTTGTGAGTTAAATATGGTTATGTTTTAGGGTTTAATTAAAAAATTTTACATTTTTGTGAAATTATTGCTTAATTTGAGAGATTCATAATCAATTTATAACATTAATGAAAAAGTATTTATTTTCTTTCCTGCTCTTTTTCGGGTTAGTGGCAGTATTATCTGCTCAAAATCAAAATTTTACTTTAGAAGAAATATGGGGGGGAGCTTTCAGGACAGAAGGCATGGATGTATTGCATTCAATGAAAAACGGAAAACAATACACAATTTTGAATTTTAACAGTTTGTCCCGAAGCACTACCGTTGACAAGTACGATTACAGCACCTTAAAAAAAATAGAAACCGTAGTTTCATCGGCAGATCTTGATGAATTACGGTTTTTTCTTTCCTATGAATTCAGTGAGGATGAATCCAAGCTACTCTTAACGTCTGAAATAAAGCAAGTTTACAGAAGATCTTCCATTGGAAAATATTATGTATATGATATAGCTACCAAGAGCCTGGTTTTGGTTTCAGATAATCTAATCCGGGAACCCACCTTTTCGCCGGATGGATCTAAAGTAGCCTATGTATTTGACAATAATATTTATATCAAAGACATTTTCTCCGGAACAACTACCCAGGTTACCAAAGATGGCGAGAAAAATAAAATAATAAATGGTGTTACAGATTGGGTGTATGAAGAAGAGTTTGCTTTTGTAAGGGCGTATGAGTGGAATAATACGGGTACTCACATTGCTTTTATTCGTTTTGATGAAACTGAAGTCCCTGAGTTTTCAATGGATATTTACGGAGAAGACCTATACCCTGTTCAGCATGTTTTTAAATATCCGAAAGCCGGGGAAAATAATGCTGAAGTTTCGCTTCATACTTATGATATAGGAACAAAAGTAATCAAGAAAGTAGATTTAGGCGATACATACTATATTCCCAGGATAAAATGGACTCATGAAGCCCATATATTAAGTGCTCAGGTACTAAACAGGCATCAAAACAATCTAAAACTGTATTTCCATGATATAAAAACGGGGAAATCTGATGTAGTTTTGGAAGAAACCGATAAAGCTTATATTGACATTACCGATTACCTGACTTTTTTAAAGGATAACAGCTTTATCTGGACAAGTGAAAAAGACGGATATAACCACATTTACCATTATTCAAAAACCGGAAAGCTTATCAACCAGGTTACCAAAGGCCCTTGGGAAGTCACCGATTTTTATGGTTATGACGAGAACACACAGCGAATTTTTTATCAATCGGTAGAAAACGGGTCCATTAATAAAGATATTTATGCAATCAAAATAAACGGAAAAGATAAAAAAAGGTTTTCTAAAGAACCCGGTAGTCACAGTGCTACATTCAGTGCTGATTTCAGCACGTATATTAATTCTTTTTCTAATTCTTCAACCCCTTACAGGTATTCACTCCACAATTCTAACGATGGAAATGAAATAAAAGAAATAGCCAATAATAACAAGCTTCTTTCCGAACTGGAAAACTATAAAATTTCTCCAAAGGAATTTTCAACAATCAATATAAATGGGAATGACCTAAATATGTGGATGATAAAACCTGCTGATTTTGACCCTTCTAAAGAATATCCCTTGTTAATGTTTCAATATTCCGGTCCCGGGTCACAGGAAGTAGCCAATAAATGGATGAGTGGAAATGATTACTGGCACCAGATGCTGGCTCAAAAAGGATATATTGTGGCTTGTGTAGATGGAAGGGGAACAGGGTACAAAGGCGCCGAGTTTGAAAAAGTGGTATACAAAGAATTAGGTAAATATGAAGTTGAAGACCAGGTTGAAGCCGCCAAAAAGTTAGGAGAAAGATCCTATATAGACGAAGAAAGAATAGGAATATGGGGTTGGAGTTACGGAGGGTACATGAGTAGCAATGCTTTATTTAAAGGTAATGACGTTTTTTCCATGGCTATTGCAGTAGCACCTGTTACAAGCTGGAGGTTTTATGACACTATTTACACAGAACGGTATATGCAAACTCCTCAGGAGAATCCGGGAGGATACGACGATAATTCTCCGCTTAATTATGTAGATAACCTGGAGGGTGATTATTTGATAGTTCATGGCTCGGCAGATGACAATGTGCATGTGCAAAATACCATGCGAATGGTAGAAGCACTTATTCAGGCTAACAAGCAATTTGACTGGGCTATATACCCCGATAAAAATCATGGTATTTACGGTGGAAAAACCCGTGTTCAGTTATACACCAAAATGACCAATTTTATTGATGAGCACTTAGGGGGTAAAAAAGAAACAAAAGAATTAAAGAATGAAAAAATTAAAGGATAATTAAAAACCAATTAATTGTATGGAATTTAAATTTGGAGGATCAGAAGTTAATCAGCGAACAGTATTAGGTCAACCATCAGGTTTATTTGTTCTCTTTTTTACAGAAATGTGGGAGCGCTTTAGTTATTATGGAATGAGGGCCTTATTGGTCTTATTTTTAACAACAGCAATGTTTGGTGATAACCCAGGTTGGGGTTGGGAAAGAGATGAAGCATTAAAACTTTATGGTATTTATACAGGATTAGTTTATTTAACTCCAATAATTGGTGGTTTAATAGCAGATAAACTGCTTGGCTATAAAAGAGCAGTTGTGCTTGGAGCTTTGATAATGACTTTGGGACATGCATCAATGGCTTTGGAAGGAACGACCAGCATCTTTTTTTATTTAGGATTATCACTTTTAATTATTGGTAATGGGTTATTTAAACCTAATATTTCATCTATTGTAGGACAATTGTATAAAAGTCAGGGAAAAGAAAAAGATGCAGGGTATACAATTTTTTATATGGGAATTAATGCAGGTGCTTTTTTGGGTATTTTACTATGTGGCTATATTGGTGAAAAAGTAGGTTGGCATTATGGATTTGGCCTGGCGGGTGTATTTATGTTTTTTGGAATGCTACAATTCTGGTTTGCTCATGGAATTTTTGGAGAAATCGGAGCAAAACCTGCTAAAACTGACAATTTTATAGATAATATTGACAATGAAAATAAAGAAGAAGTAATACCCCAAAAGATAGCCGCTGACAGAATTATTGTGATTGCGGTATTTGCTTTTTTTACCATTTTCTTCTGGTGGGCTTTTGAGCAAGCGGGTGGTTCTATGACTATTTTTGCTAATGATTATACTGATAGATTGTTGACGGGTAACGGTGCTATGATTTTCAAAATTGTCAATTCACTTATTACAATAGTACCAATGATTATCATCACCTATGTTCTTTTGATGCTTTTTAAACAAACATTTCAATCATATTCACTTTCAAATATTTTCTTAAGTATAAGTTTTGTTATTATCTGGACTATTGTTATCTGGATGCTTCACCGGGAATTTAACTTGGAAGCAACTGAAATACCAGCATCTTGGTTCGGAATTTTGAATTCCTTTTACATTATTGCTTTTGCACCATTGTTTTCCAAAATATGGCAAAGTAAATTAAACCCATCAGGCCCGGTAAAATTTGCTATAGGATTATTCCTCTTAGGAATAGGTTTTGCAGCATTAGCTTATGGAGCATTCGGCATCCCTCTGGGCGCTAAAACAGCAGGAGTAAGTATTATATGGCTAATACTAGCATATCTGTTTCATACCCTAGGTGAATTATGTATATCACCTGTTGGTTTGTCTTATGTAAGTAAGTTATCACCACCTAAATTGGTTGGTTTAATGTTTGGAATTTGGTTTGTATCTAACTTCATTGCCAATTTGGCCGGAGGCTGGACAGGTAGTTATATAGATACTATTTCTGAAAAATATGGATTAACAGTATTCTTTTTAATGTTTACAATTATTCCATTTGTCGCCGGTTTAACAATGTGGATGCTTAATCCTATTTTGAAGAAAAAGATGCATGGAATAGAGTAGATGCTATCTTAAATCTATCACAAAAGCTCCCTTTTCACCCGTGAAATGAAAAGGGATTTTTTGATTTTTGCAAGTGGCTTTCCACAGTTGAATATAACTTTTGTAATTACTGCCATCTGCTACTATGTGTGTTGGTTTTAGTGAATCTATAAGCCTGTTCAGGTTTATTTTTGGAGAGTTCATTAAAAATACATAATCGGGATTTAAATGTTTAATGCTATAAACACCTAAACTATCTACAATCAATAATTTCTTATTTTTTAAAGAATAAATGTCTTTTATACCTCCAAATTCAACTGTATCGACATTATTTTCAATCTTATAATTTTTAACAATGTTATTTTCACGAAGATTCACGTCACTTATTATCAATTTATCATATTTATGTAATCCCAATAAGTTTTCCCTGTTTTTATGAAAAACTATAAGCTTTTCGTGATTTTGAGATTCATATTTATTGTAAATAAATGTAATTTGGAGTAGGAGAACAGACACGAGAAGAGCAGTTATTCTTTTGGGTTCAAATTTTCTTATCAATAAAACAAAGCAAATCACAAAAAAGTACGATGTAATGAGTAGGAGCCAGTTAAAATTAATATCCCTGAATAAAAAATCCTCTTGTCTGGCAATCCAACCAATAAAATTATTCATGGTTGAAATCATTGACCCATAGAAATCCGCAATCAAATCAGGTAAAATATTTAATAAAGCGAGAATAATTACCAAAAGACCCAAGCCAAGTATAATTCCTAAAAAAGGGATAATTACCAGGTTTGAAACAAAAAACAATCCCGGGAACTGATGAAAGTAATACAAACTCAATGGGATTACTCCAATCTGGGCCGCAATAGTGACTGTAAATAATTGCCATAGGTTGTTTACAGGCCTTAGCTTTGGTGTCCACCATTTATATAGTACAGGCTGTATCCAAACAATAGCAAATACTGCAATGTAACTTAGCTGAAAACCAACATCAAATAAAAAGGAAGGTTTGAAAAGCAATAAAAAGAACATGGATATGGCCAGGATATTGTAAATATTTGTTGCTCTTTTAATATGCATGGCATAGGCTAAAAAAGAAAACATCGTTACAGCCCTTACAACAGAAGCCGATAATCCTGCAATAATGGCAAAGCTCCATAAGATCAGTAAAATGAGTATTAATTTTATAAATTGTCCGTTCTTTAAATTCTCCAGCGGACTTAAAACAAAACTGAGAAGTAACAGAATAATACCCACATGCAAGCCTGAAACTGCTAAAATATGAATTGCCCCTGCCCCCGTATAATTGTTGTAAACTTCTTCGGGGATATCCTGTCTTTGTCCCAGCAACAAAGCATTTATGATGGCTAGTTCTTCATTTTCAAAGGAGTATTTTTTTAATGATTCATTAATTTGGTTTCTAAAAGATGCTGCAAGTCCATATATTGTATTTGTTTGATCCGAAACAAGAACTAATTCATGCTGATTTAAATACAGCTGGTGATAAATATGTTGCCTTTTTAAATAGTCGGTATAATTAAACTGACCCGGATTTAATGGTGGGTTCGGTTTTTTAAATGTTGACCGGGTAAAATAAACCGCGTCCACCTGCAAATGCTTCTTAATAGTATCTCTATTTACATTCAGAATGACTTTTCCTGAAACACTTTTATCATCCACTTTAGTGACATTTACTTCGTAACGGTCAACATATTCATTAGAGTTCAATTGTTTGTGAACCTTAAAACAGACATTGGCGATTTCTTCATCGGCAACAAACTTGGAGTAATGATTTAAATGATTATTTTTTTTATGAATTGTTTGGGTGAAGACACCAATAAAAAAGATGGAAATAAAAGCCAAAACACCAAATTTTCCGGCTGTCGAATATTTTCGCTTGTAAAAAATATAAAATCCGAAGAGAAGAATAATAAGGCAAGAAGTGACTACAAATACTATGCTCGGCTGAATATTAAAAAAGTAACCGCAAAGTATACCCACGATTAGAAATAGGAGTAGTTTTATAACGGTGAAATTCAATAATTTCATAACTAAAAGCCAAACAGACAGGTCATGATTTCACAAAAATAACCCTCTCCTGAAAAGGGAAGGGTTATGATTTTTAATAACAATTTCTATTTTAAGCACCACAAACTAATTCCTGTAATTGGAAGAAGTTAACGGTTTATATTAGCTCTAATGCAATAAATACTTTAATTGCTAGACAGGCGGTAATCTTCCTCTTCAATTTTATAGGTATGTACTGGCACTATATAGTCAAGCTCAAAGCCCTGCATTTTCTCAACAACCTCTGTTACTTCATCATTGTTATAATCATTGGAAAACCATCCTTTTAATGTTGTTGCACCTATTAAATGAGCCCCGGCAAGAACACCGGATTCAGTAATTAAAACATCATTATAAACAGTACCCGAATACTTTTCTATATAATTACGCATCCTGTATTTATTGATCATACATATAACTTTAAAACACTCTTCCTGTAGCAATGTATCCTTTAAAAATTCCCTCTTAAATTTTGTAGTGGGTTTAAATCCGAGATCTCTGAGGATTAAGTCGCCTATTGCATACTTTCCAAGGCTGCCATTTGGAAAGATAGTGTCATACTTTTTATTGGAAATAATAGTCGCTAAGCTATCTGCAAATACTTTATATTGTCCAACTAGTGTCAGAGGCATATCTTCAAGACCTTTTTCTTCTTTGGCATAAAGTGGTTTTACTTCTTCATTATAAAGTAATTTTAGATTTTCCCTGTTATTTTCATCTTTTAAATAGAAGAAAAGAGATGTAAGGGAAACAGTGATTACAATAGTCATTAATTTTTTCATGGCACATAAATTAGACTTGGGGTTAAATATGCTTCTTTTTACATTTAAAAATAACTGTTTTACTGGTTTTAACTGATGTATAGCAATCAGTTACTTTTATAGGTACAAGTAACGAAATTTTATAATTTTTTTCTTACAGTTTTTAAACACTATTGTTACGGGATGTTTGTCTTGCTGCTACGTGAAAACTCTAAAAGTGAAGAAGATAATAAGAGATGTCCCTATAAAACGAAAATCTTTTGAACAGATTATTACTACAATACGCGCCTTGCTTCTACGAAGGCATGATTCCAATATCCTTCTTTAATAGATGATACAATAACCCCTCTTGAGGTAGTTGAATGAATAAACTTAACATCATCTCCATTAATATCTACAATAAGGCCTACATGATTAATTTTTCCCCTCTTGTTGTCAGTCCTGAAAAACAGGAGGTCTCCTTTTTGTACATCATTTAAACGGATTTTTTTCCCCTGGGTAGCCATCATTGAAGATGAACGGTGTAAAGAAATATCATTAGAAGTAAATGAGGTGTAAATTAGTCCGGAACAATCCATTCCTTTTTTGGTAGTGCCACCGTACTTATACTTGGTACCATTATAAGATAAAGCCGTTTTAATTATTCTATCGGTATTTTTATCAGTAGTTTTTTCTGAATAGCCGGAATCATTTGTGCCATGAAAATCATTGGTGGCCGATGCCGAGTATTTTACGGCCGAGGTTGTTTTATTGCCCGATGAAACGCTAACGGTTTTGTTAGATTTACAGGCAGATAGAAAAACTATGAATGCTAAAAATAATAGTATATGTTTCATTAAATACCGAAATTTTTTACAAATTAAGAAATTTTATGCAAAATTAATGCCGCAGTTTTTTCACTGGCACCTTTACCACCTAATTTCTTTTCAAGATCACCATAATCTACAAATATCCTTTTTCTTTCATCCTCATCAAGTATATTGTTGAGTTCTTTCTTTAACCTGTGGAGATTAAATTCACTCTGGATAAGTTCGGTAACCACTTCTTTGTCCATTATTAGGTTTACTAACGAAATATACTTCAAAGTTATTATACGTTTGGCAATCTGGTAGGAAATCCAGTTTCCTTTATAGCAAACCACTTCAGGGACTTTAAACAAAGCAGTTTCCAGAGTAGCGGTGCCACTGGTAACTAAAGCAGCTTTCGAAACACTCAATAAGTCATACGTTTTGTTCTGTACAAAATGCACATTTTTATTACTGATAAATTTCTCATAAAAAACAGGGTCTTGTCCGGGGGCCCCGGCAATAACAAACTGATAATCTTTAAAATCATCAGCCACGCTCAGCATCACATTCAGCATCTTATTTATTTCCTGTTTTCGGCTTCCTGGTAAAACAGCTATAATTTCCCTATTATCCAGATTATTTTCTTTTTTGAATACATCCGCTTGAATTTGAGGCCTGTTATTTATCGCATCGATTAAAGGGTGGCCTACAAAATGAACCGGAAAGCCATGTTTTTCTTCATAAAAATCTTTTTCAAAAGGAAGTATAACATACATTTCATCTACATCCCGCTTTATATCTTTAATCCTGTTCTCCTTCCATGCCCAAATTTGTGGTGAAATATAATAATGTGTTTTATAGCCTTTTTCTTTCGCCCATTTTGCAATCCGAAGATTGAATCCGGGATAATCTATAAAAATAATTACATCGGGATTATATTCGCTAATATCTTTTTTGCAGAACTTTATATTTCTCAGGATAGTGCGAATATTTAATATAACTTCCAGGAATCCCATGAATGCAAGATCCCGGTAATGTTTTACCAATGTACCACCAACGGATTGCATAAGGTCTCCGCCCCAAAACCTGAAATCTGCGTTGGAGTCTTGTTTTTTTAATGCTTTCATCAGGTTAAATGCATGTAAATCACCAGATGCTTCCCCTGCAATTATATAGTATTTCATTTTAAAAAACCTTGTAAACAAGAATAATTAAAGCACAGAGCATTGTTGCTATTAATACACCTTTTGCTCTGTGGTCCCTTCTTAATTTAAGAAAACCAAAAAAAGCAATCAGGTTTAGGAGAGCACCCAAAGCAAGTAAGCTTCCCAGATGTTCACCTTGCCGTGCAATTTTAAAGGTCTCTTTAATACTATAATCAGAAAAAAGTAAGATATATAGTAAAGTTCCAATAGTATTTGAAATAAGGCCTACCAAAAACCCAATGAATACTTCTCTTCTAATCATTTAACTTCCAGGTATTTAAATTCTGTATGGCATGATGAGCAGTTAAATCGAACTGTACAGGTACTACAGACACATATCCATTGGCCAAGGCCCACTCATCAGTATCCTCTCCTTTATCCAGATTTACAAATTTTCCGGTAAGCCAGTAATATTCCCTGCCCTGAGGGTTAGTGCGTTTGTCAAACTCTTCCATCCATGTAGCCCGCGCCTGCCTGCACACCTTAATCCCTTTTATTTCATTTTTTTTAAGTTTAGGAAAATTCACATTAAGGACAACTCCTTGAGGCATGCCATTTTTAAGGGCATTTAAAGTAATTGTTTTTACATAATCGGTAACAGCATCAAAATTTGCCTGCCATGAATAGTCGCATAATGAAAACCCAATTGCAGGGATATCCTCTATGCCTGCTTCAACTGCGGCACTCATAGTGCCCGAATAAATAACATTTATAGAAGAGTTAGATCCATGATTTATACCACTTACACATATAGCTGGTTTTTTATTTAAAATTTCATTTACTGCCAGTTTTACACAATCGGCAGCAGTACCACTACAGCTGTATTCAATTTGAGGGCCTTCATGATCAATATCAATGGGTTCACAATACAATGTTGAATTTATAGTAATAGCGTGTCCCATTGCACTTTGTGGGCTGTCCGGTGCCACTACGACCACATCACCAATTTCATTCATAACTTTAATTAACGCCCTGAGCCCGGGAGCAGTTATACCATCATCATTGGTTACCAGAATAAGGGGTTTTTCTTTCATTTTAATCCTTTAATTTTATTTTGCTAAGTTAAGCATTTTAGCATTTGTACTGCCTTTTCGATGTTTTAATAAAAATTTAGTAGAATTATCACACAATGGCATAGTTTTTTCAGTATTTTAGAGGTTCTTAAATTAACAATGAATATGAAAAAGAATTTTGTTTATATACTCGCAGCTGTTATTATATCGGTAGCATCGTGCAGTTTCACAAATAAATCATTTGATAATCCTGATAAAGATAAATTATTAGTAGAGTTAATATCTTATGTGTTAGATAAATGGCATTTTAGTAAGAAAGATATTGACGATAACTTTTCGGAAAATGTGTTTAAAGATTATATAGAAGTACTTGATCCTTTAAAGAGATATTTTTTGAAAAGTGATATTAAAGAATTTGAGAAGTATAAACATGCAATTGATGACCAAATTAAAACTTCAGAAGTTACTTTTTTTAATTTAACTCATGAAAGATTGTTGCAAAGAATGAAGGAAGCACAGGAAATATATAAACAAGTGCTACAAACTCCATTTGATTACAATAAAAATGAGTCAATTAATGTAGATTATGAAAATCATGATTATGCTGCCAATGTAAAAGAGTTAACGGAAAGATGGAGAAAGCAGTTAAAATTTTCAACAATCACAAGATATGTTGAAGCACTGGAACAAGAAGAAAAAAAGAAAGCAGATGATCCTTCTTATGGCACTAAATCACATGAAATTGTAGAAAAGGAAACAAGAGAAGCTACCCTTAAGGCTATTGAGGAGTATTTTGATTCTATGGATGATATTGAGAGAAAGGACTGGTTCGGTTTTTACCTGAATTCTATTGTTGATGAATTTGATCCTCACACTTATTATTTTGCACCTGAAGATAAAGAAAGATTTGACGCACGTTTTTCCGGTAAGTTTGAAGGTATCGGAGCCAGGTTACAAAAACGTAATGATAATATTAAAATTATTGAGATTATTTCCGGAGGGCCTGCATGGAGAGGTAAAAAATTAGAGGTGGGAGACGAAATATTAAAAGTAGCTCAAAAGAATGAATTACCTGTTGATATTGTTGGAATGCGTTTGGATGACGCAGTTAAACTCATTAAAGGGCCAAAAGGTACTGAAGTTAAACTTACGGTTAAAAGAGTAGATGGAACCATAGAAATTATATCAATAACCCGGGATGTTGTAGAATTAGAGGAATCGTACGCAAAATCATCTGCTGTAAAAAAAGGTGATAAAGTATATGGAGTTATCAACCTTCCTCAGTTTTATATGGATTTTGACGACTATAAAAATGGCAGGAATGCTGCATCTGATGTGGCAATGGAAATTGAAAGGCTTAAAGAAATGGGAATGGAAGGCCTGGTATTAGATTTACGAGATAACGGAGGGGGGTCATTAAAAACAGTTGTCGATATGGCAGGGTTGTTTATAAAAGAAGGCCCTGTTGTTCAGGTTAAAACTACAGGTGCTGGAAGAGAAATTTTGGCCGACGAAGATGACAGGATACAATGGGATGGACCATTGGTTATACTTGTAAATGAATTATCGGCATCAGCATCAGAGATCTTAGCCGCGGCTATGCAAGACTATAAAAGGGCTATTGTACTAGGAAGCAAACAGACTTATGGAAAGGGAACTGTTCAGAATATATTAGACCTTAATAATGTAGTAAGAAATAATGAACATGGTGATCTTGGGGCTATTAAAATTACCACTCAAAAATTTTATAGAATAAACGGCGGATCCACACAGCTTGAAGGTGTAAAAAGCGATGTAATTGTACCGGATAAATACAGTTTTATAAACATTGGTGAAAAAGATCAAGAGAATCCGCTACCGTGGGATAAAATAGAACCAGCAGACTTTGAAACCTGGGATGGTTACCTGGACTATGAAAAAACCATTGAAAAAAGTGCAGCCAGAATGGCCGTTAATGAGCAGTTAAAACTCATAGAGGAAAATGCAAAGTGGATAAAAACACAGCAGGATGATAATGATTATCCATTAAGCTATAATGGTTTTAAGAAAGAACAGGATATCAATGCAGAAATTTCAGAAAGGTTTAAAACACTTTCTGAATATAAAACAGATTTAAGTTATACCTCGCTCCCTTATGAATTAGAGATAATGGAAAAAGATACTGTGCTTTTAGAAAAAAGAGAGCGTTGGCATGAAGAACTTACTAAAGATATATATGTTGAAGAAGCATTAAATGTTTTAGAGGATATTCAGTTAAGCAATATTAAAAGACAAAAACTCGCAGACATTAAGGGCTAAAAATGATCAAAAGCTCAAAATCTATAACTCAATTAGCGCTCCAAAAGTTTAAAAAAAACTCTTGGGGCGTTTTAAGTTTATGTGTGATCATCGTTTTTGGTTTCATAGCATTGTTTGCTTATGTTCTGGCTCCGGATGATTCCATGAATGCCAACCAAATGCATCTTTCAATTCATTCCCAAAAGCCAGGATTTACAATTAAAATACTTACAATCCCTACAACCGAAGTTGCTAATCAGTCCTTCTTAAGTGAAAATTTTTTTGGTAAGAAAAATAGTGATGTTGAACTGCCGGTATCTGATTATAAAGTTCAGCATAATAAATTATATGTTACAGAGTATGTGGGCGAAGACATGGAGGGTTTAGAAAAGGAAATTTCTTTGCAGAGGTTCCCAGAAGGATTAACAATAAATGAAATAGTAAATACATATATTACAAAAAAAACATTTTTGTTGGGTACAGATAAATATGGAAGGGATCTTTTAAGCAGAATGCTTATAGGTGCACGAATTTCTTTTTCTATAGGTTTTGTGGCCGTAATTATATCTTTACTGATCGGAATTTTTCTAGGCTCAGTAGCCGGCTATTTTGGTGGTAAGATAGATGCTTTTATAATGTGGTTAGTAAATATTACCTGGTCTATACCAACGCTACTTTTAGTTATAGCTATTACTTTGGCCTTAGGTAAAGGTTTTTGGCAGGTTTTTATAGCGGTAGGATTAACAATGTGGGTTGAGGTTGCAAGGATTGTACGGGGACAGGTAATGGGAGTAAAACAAGTACAGTATATAACTGCTGCAAGGGCTTTAGGTTATACAAATAGCCGGATTATATTCCGGCATATATTACCAAATATTATGGCTCCGGTTATTGTTATTTCTGCCGCTAACTTCGCTGCGGCAATTCTTATAGAAAGTGGTCTTAGCTTTCTGGGTATTGGTGCCCAACCACCTATGCCCAGTTGGGGGAGTATGATAAAAGATCACTACAGTTATATTATACTGGGAAAACCTTTTCTGGCAATTATTCCGGGAATAGCCATCATGTTACTGGTAATGTCATTTATGCTGGTAGGGAATGCGCTCAGGGATGCATTGGATGTTAAAAATTAATGCCATTCATTTACCCTGTTGGCATCAAGTTTCAGAAATATAAAAATAAGTATTGTAAATCCCCATAAACCTGAGCCCCCATAGCTAAAAAGAGGAAGTGGTATTCCAACAGTAGGTAATAAACCTATAACCATTCCAATATTAATGGCATAATGAAAAAATAAGATTGACACAACACAGTAACCATATATTCTGCTGAACTGAACTTTTTGCCTTTCGGCTAAAACTAAAAGCCTTAACAAAAGCAATGTAAAAAGAATAACAATGGTTGTAGAGCCTACAAATCCCCATTCTTCACCCACAGTTGTAAAAATATAGTCCGAATGTTGTTCCGGCACAAAATTGCCTTTTGTCCTGGTGCCTTCCAGAAACCCTTTTCCTGTTAAACCTCCGGAACCTATGGTTGTTTCTGATTGATTTATATTATATCCTATTGTTTGTTTTATTTCTTCCAATCTCTCCGGGTTATCTTCAAGTCTGAGCCATAGAGTAAACCTATCCCTGTGCCTTTGCTCAAAAACATTATCAAAAATATATTGTACTGAGAATGAAAATAAAGTTGAAACTAAGAGTATAGCAATTAATGAAAATAATGGAACCCTCTTTTTATATCTTTTATTAAAAAAATAAAAGAGGGTCAATAATAGGGTCATACCCGCGATTACCCATGGTGTGCCAAACATTAGGGTGCCTATAAATAAACTAATTCCTAAAAAACCAATTATTAAATAATTGAAGGAAAGCCCTTCTCTATACATAACAAAAAAGAATGAACAATATACCAAAGCACTGCCCGGGTCTGGTTGTGCAATGATTAAGATTGCCGGAACAGATATGATTAATAAAGCCTGTAATTGATGCTTTATGTCGCTTATATTGGTCTGGAAGTCACTTAAATGCTTTGATATAGCCAAAGCAGTAGCAAATTTTGCAAATTCTGAAGGCTGAAAACTAAAACCACCAAAATTATACCATGATGTAGCCCCATTAACATTTTTCCCAAACAGAAATAATCCCGCCAATAATACTATACACGCCAAATAAATAACACTTGAAAACCGTTCATAAAACTTAGCTTCAACAGATATGATCAGAATGATCAGGATTGTACTTAAACCGATGAATAATAATTGTTTTCCGTAGTGTTCGTTCAGGTTTAAAAAAGAAGTAGTATCCTCTGATATTGTTGTAGAATAAATGTTGAGCCATCCTATAAAAACTAAAACAAAATAGAGTAAAATAGTAGTCCAGTCAATACTATGGATGAGTTTTGTATTATTCATTAATCCTAAAAGGTTTTCCGCTTAAAGGCTTGGCATATTCTTCCTCCAGGCTACCATTAAGCACAAAATTTTCCATCGCTTTTTCGGTTATTTCGCCTTTAATATATTTTTCTATAATAAGGCCTGCAATCCTACCTGCCCACCGGCCTCCCCAATAACCATTTTCAACAAATACTGCAATGGCAATTTTTGGATTATCAACCGGGGCAAAGGCTACAAATATAGAGTGGTCAGTTAGCTGAACTCTTTTGCCATCTATTTTTGTAAAATTTTCGGCAGTTCCTGTTTTGCCGGCAATGTCTATATCTTTAATACTTATCGCCCGGGCTGTCCCTTTATTGTATACGTCAAACATGGCTTCAACTACAGGCTCAAAATGTTCCGCGTCAATGGTAGTGTATTTTTTTTTTGTAAACTTTTCATCTTTAATAGCTGAGCCATTGATTGTTTTAAGAACGTGAGGAGTGTAGTAAAATCCCCTGTTGGCTATAATGGAAGTAATATTAGCTAATTGAATGGGGGTTGTTAATACTTCTCCCTGACCAATTGCATTTGAAAGAGTAGCTGTGGCAAACCACCTTTTTTCTCCATAGACTTTATCATAAGTATCCGACGAAGGTATTTTGCCGGCTTTTCCTACAGGAAGGTCATATCCCAGGTAATCACCTAGTCCAAAACTTTTAATATGGTTAGACCAGACATCCATCCCTTGTTTTGAGGTAGGATATTTTTCAATGGTATTTCGATATACAGTTGCAAAATATGTATTGCATGATTTGTAAATACCATTGTTTAAATTTCTGATACCCCCTCCGCAGTGACAAGCCATTTTGCGTCCCCTGGAGCCATAATAGTATGCACCGGAACATCGGTAACTCATTTTTGGGTCTACGACTCCTTCCTGTAATGCAACTAAGGCATTCAAAGCTTTAAAGGGAGATCCGGGAGGATATAAAGCGAGTAACCCCCGGTCCATAAGTGGTTGTGAAATTGTATCGTAATGTAATTTTGTATAATTTTCCGAACGTTTGCGTCCAACTAAGAGAGCCGGATCAAAAGTTGGAGCAGAAACCAATGCAAGGATTTCTCCGGTATTTGGTTCTAACGCCACAATGCCACCCCTTTTGTTTTTCATTAATTTTTCTCCATATGACTGTAGATCGACATCAATGGTTAGCTCTATGTCTTTTCCGGGAATGGGAAGGGTATCGTAAACGCCATCTTTATAAGAGCCAATCTCCCTGTTAAACCTGTCTTTTTGTATAAATTTGACACCTTTTCTGCCCCTTAAAATTTCCTCATACTTCTCTTCAATACCTTGCCGCCCAATAAGTTCACCGGATTGATAACCGGGATAGGTTTTTAAGTCCCAGTCGTTTACCTCACTAATGTATCCTAAAACATTAGCAGCTACATGTTCTTCATAATGCCGAAGGGAGCGTTTTTGAATATAAAACCCTTCATATTTTCTCATTTTCTCCTGGAGAAGCGCATATTCTGCTTTAGATAATTGGGGGACAAAAACAGAGGGCAACCTTGGGGAATATATCTTTGCCTTTGTATACCGCCTGATAAAATCATCTTTTGAGATATTCAGTAAATCACAAAACTCCAATGTATCCAGAGGTTTAACTTCCCGGGGAATAACCATTACATCATATGATGATTGATTTGTTACAATTAATTTTCCATTCCTGTCTAAAATGTGTCCCCTTTCAGGATAATCATAGACGGCTTTTATAGCGGTGTCATCAAGTGGATTTTTAGAACTACTGTCAATTAATTGTAAATAAGATAGCCTCCCTATATAAATTAAGGAGGTAATTACAATAATTGATGCCAACAGTAGTTTTCTCATTTATTTTTTTTGGTGTTAAACAGAGATACCAGCAGTAAACTTAAAACAAGGGTAAATATCCCTGAAGATAACGTTTTTTTGAGAATTAAAAGTATATGAACATAACTAAAAATCTCTAAAGAAAAAAGAATTAAGTGATGTATTAGGATCAAGAAGGCAAGATAAACTGTTTGTTGTGCAAAAGGGGTTTGTGACACCTTAAGGGTTTGATAGTCATAGGCGTTACCAAATGTTGAACGTAAGAATAATGGCCTTATGTACGCTATTGTTAAACTTGCAGCGGCGTTTACACCTCCGCTATCAGCGAAAAAATCAATACACAATCCAATTAAGAATGATAAAAAGATAAACAAAGGCCTGTTGTCTTTTTTTACAGGAAAATATGCAATGAATAATATATATATATAAGGGTTTATGTACCCCAGAAAATCAATGTTGTTAAATAATGTAACCTGGACAATGATCAGGATAAAAAAAAGAAGGGTATTTCGAAAAGCAAAATTATTCATTGATTGAATTTTCTAGTTCAAGGATTTCTTCTCTATCGGCATTCTCAATTATAAATACATGATTAATATTGGTCATGTCATTAAATAATTTTACTTGTAAAGTATAGTAATTCCCGGAATTATCCAATTCAAAACCTTGTACTTTTCCAATTAATATATCTTTCGGGAATATGGTAGACATACCTCCGGTTACTATGGTGTCGCCAACCTTTACCGGGGCAATTCCCGGCACATCTATAAGCTGTACAATATTCGGATTTTTACCATCCCAGACTAATGTTCCAAAGTGATCAGTTTTTTTAAATTTTGCATTTATTTTTGATAAAGTATTGAGAATGGACTGGGCGCTCGAAAAATTATTGGAAGTGTTTTCAATAATGCCAACTATACCTCCCGCACTTATTACTCCCATATCCTGGGCAATGCTATCTTTAGTTCCTTTATCTAAGGTCAGGTAATTTTTTGGTTTGCTAAAACTGTTTTTTATTATGGTAGCCCTATAAAATTTATATTTTTCAATAAGTGAACTATCTGCGATAATTGAGTCTTTTTCTGATAAATCACTATTAAAAACAAGGGTACGTAATCGTTGATTTTCATTTATTAACTGGTCGTTGTAACTCTTTAAATGAAAATATTCTGATATAGCATTTGTCTTTTTATAAATCCCGCCACTTATCCAGTTTGCAGAATTTATATATTTTGTTTTATGATAAGAATTTGACTGAACTGTAAGAAAAATAGAGAAAGATAAAAGCAGCAGAAAGAGTATAAAGTTTTTCTCTCTAATTAAAAAATTAATTATTTGCTGCATTCACTGTTCTTATTTTATTAAAATGGGCTTATACTTCTCAAGGTTTTTCAGGGCGATTCCTGTACCTCTTACAACAGCCCTTAAAGGGTCTTCTGCTATATAAACGGGAAGATCCGTTTTTTGTGATAATCTTTTGTCCAAACCTCTTAACATTGATCCGCCGCCAGCAAGATAAATTCCTGTGTTGTAAATGTCTGCTGCAAGTTCAGGAGGGGTTTGTGATAAGGTTTCCATAACGGCATCTTCTATACGTAATATAGACTTGTCAAGGGCTTTTGCGACTTCCCTGAATGAAATTTGTACCTGTTTAGGTTTACCCGTTAACAAGTCCCTTCCCTGGACACTCATATCTTCCGGTGCTATTTCCAGGTCTTCGGTTGCAGATCCGATGGATATTTTAATATTCTCTGCTGAGCTTTCACCAACATATAAGTTATGTTGTGTTCGCATATAATAAATAATATCGTTGGTAAATACGTCCCCCGCTATCTTTACAGACTTATCGCAAACAATACCTCCGAGGGCAATTACTGCAATTTCGGTTGTACCACCCCCTATATCAACGATCATATTCCCTTTCGGCTGCATTATGTCTAGGCCGATACCAATAGCAGCGGCCATGGGTTCGTGAATTAAATATACTTCTTTTCCGTTTACACGTTCGGCTGATTCCTTTACCGCACGCATTTCAACTTCTGTAATTCCCGAGGGAATACAAATAACCATTCTTAAAGCCGGTTGAAAAAACCTGTTCTTAAGGGCAGGAATACCTTTAATGAACATGTTGATCATTTTCTCAGAAGCATCAAAATCGGCAATAACCCCGTCTTTTAAAGGACGGATGGTTTTAATATTTTCGTGGGTTTTACCCTGCATCATATTCGCTTCTTTCCCAACAGCAATTATTTTTCCGGTAATTCGGTCTCTGGCAACTATAGAAGGGCTGTCTACAACAACTTTGTCGTTGTGTATTATTAGGGTATTTGCGGTACCAAGATCTATCGCAATTTCCTCGGTTAAGAAGTCAAAGAATCCCATGGAGTATTTAGGTATTTATTTGGTTATAATATAGTAATCTATTCAAAAATAATAAAATTAATGCTTAAAATGGCGAGTTCCGGTAAATACCATAGAAATATTATTTTCATTACAATAATCGATACTTAACTGATCCTTAATTGATCCGCCCGGTTGAATCACAGATTTTATACCTGCTTTTCCGGCTATTTCTACGCAATCAGGAAAAGGAAAAAATGCGTCGCTGGCCATTACTGCCCCTGCCAGGTCAAAATGAAATGATCTGGCTTTTTCAATAGAATGTGTTAATGCATCAACTCTGCTTGTCTGGCCGGTACCACTGGCACAAAGTTGTTTGTTTTTTGCAAGAACAATAGTGTTCGATTTGGTATGTTTACAGATTTTAGACGCAAACAACAGGTCATCTATTTCATTTTGAGAAGGTTTGGTAGTTGTAACGTTTGTTAAATCGTCAGCCGTATCAGTCTTCAAATCTTTTTCCTGTACCAAAACGCCATTCAGGCAGGTCCTTATGTTTGTTTTGGGCAAGGAAACCTTGTTTTGGGCAAGTATAATCCTGTTTTTTTTACCTTTTAATATTTCTAAAGCTTCAATTGTATAAGATGGCGCGATAACTACTTCACAAAATAAAGTATGGATTTCTTCTGCTGTTTCCTTGTCAATTTCGGTATTTGAAATCAGGACTCCGCCAAAAGCCGATACCGGATCCCCCGCAAGAGCATCAATATACGCTTGCTTTATTGTACTTCTTGTAGCAACGCCACATGCATTATTATGCTTTAAAACTGCAAAGGTGGGATTGTCATTAATAAATTCTGACATAAGGTTTACGGCAGCATCTACATCTAAAAGATTGTTATATGATAATTCTTTTCCATGGAGTTTATTAAAAATAGCATCTAAATCTCCAAAAAAGTATCCTTTTTGATGCGGATTTTCACCATATCGAAGTGTTTGCCCTTTTGTTTCGCTAACCTTTAAAACTTCAATGTTGTTATTCTTGTTAAAGTAATTAAAAATGGCAGTATCATAATGTGAAGAAACATTAAACGCTTTTGCCGCAAATAATTTTCGTTGTTCTAAAGTAGTTTTTCCGTTCCCATCAGAAATAATAGTTAAAAAATCACTATAGTCTTCCATGGAAGCCACACATATTACATCTTTAAAGTTTTTTGCGGCTGCCCTGATTAATGAAATTCCGCCGATATCTATTTTTTCAATAATATCCTGTTCAGAAGCACTGCTGGCAACAGTTTTTTCAAACGGGTATAAATCAACAATAACAATATCCAATTGAGGGATTTCAAATTGTTGTAATTCGGCAATATCACTTTCATTATCCTGCCTGTTTAAAATACCACCAAAAACTTTAGGGTGTAGCGTTTTTACCCGTCCACCCAAAATTGAGGGATAACTGGTTACATCTTCAACCGGAATAACTTCAATACCCAACTCCTTAATAAATTTTTCTGTCCCGCCTGTTGAATAAATCGTTACATCTAATTCATTCAATTTTTTTACTATGGGTTCTAAACCTTCCTTACTGAATACGGATATTAAAGCTGATTTTGCTGTTTTTGTGCTACTCATTATATGTTAAATTATCTGTGAGTGCAAAAGTAATTTTTTTATATTAATAGATGATATGGAATATACGTTATTTTGTTACGTAGTTTATAAATTTATGAATAATTATTATGCACGTATAAATATTAGAAAATCACCTGGTTATTAACAGGATTCAAAAGTAATATTGGAATCGGGTGAGTAGAAAAGCTAAAGAATTTCGACTACTTTTTTGTTTACAAATTCAAGAAAACGCTCGTCTTCTTCGGTAAAAGGATCAGGTGTATGGGAATCTATATCAAGTAATCCTATATTTTTTCCCTTTAGGAATAAAGGAATTACAATTTCTGCTTTTACATAAATGTTACACGAAAGGTAATTATTTTCAGCGTTTACATCCGGAATCACAAAATTTTTGTTTGAAACGGCTGCTTGCCCGCAAATACCTTTTCCAAACGGAATGGTAGTATGTTCGGTAGGTTCTCCGGCAAAAACTTTAAGTTTTAATTCGTCCTTATCTGCATTTTTAAAATAAAAGCCAACCCAGTCATAATGATCAATTTTTTTACGTAATAATTCACAAACCTTAGTCAGTCTTTCATTAACGGTAATATCATTGTCATACAGAATATTCGTTACCCCCAGTCTTAATTCTTCAAAAGGCATAGTACATAGTTTTTTACAAAATTATTGAAAATTAATTTTCTATCCGGCATAAATGGGTTTGAAAGTAAATATTAATTAACTTTAACAGTGATGGAGACAATTTTTATTAAAAACATGGTGTGTGACCGTTGTAAAATGGTTGTAAAAGGAGAGCTTGAAAAGCTTAATTTGATGGTGGGTAAGGTAGAGTTGGGAAGAATTGAGATTTTATCAGGGCAGATAGAGCCTGTAAAGCAACAGCTGAAGCACACGTTGGATGAACTGGGTTTTGAATTGTTAGGTAATGAAAAAGATATATTGAACGAGCTTATAAAGACCGAACTTATAAATTTTCTTGATAAAAATACACTTACCCAAGAAAATGTATCTGCTTATTTATCAAAAAAACTATCGAAAGAATATCCTTATCTGAGTAAACTGTTTTCAGGATTAAACGGAATTACCATAGAAAAATATTTTATTAAGCTTAAAATAGAAAAAGTCAAACAACTTATAGAGGAAGATACCCTCAATTTTTCTGAAATAGCTTATACGTTAGGGTATAATAATTTAAGTCATTTGTCCGCACAATTTAAAAAAGAAACCAGGTTAAGCCTTTCCGAATTTAAATCCAAAAATAATTTTCATCGTAAAGCTGTTGACAAAATTCTGTAAGTTTTAAATGGAATTTTAAAAATGCGATAGTTGTATGTGCTTTAATTTTGTATTAAATATGAAATCTATGAAACATACATATAAAATTACAGGGATGACTTGCATGGGGTGTAGGTCTCAGGTTGAAAAAGCATTAAATGAAACAGAAGGCGTAATCAATGCTGAAGTAAATCTGGAAAAAGGAGAAGCTGTTATAGAGATGAATAAGGATCTCCCGGTTGCTGAACTTCAGGAGGGGCTTGCAAAAGGTGGAGGTCACTATCATATTCATTCCATTTAAAAGTGTCCACATTATAAATTTAATAAAATGAAACATACATATAAAATTACAGGAATGACTTGCATGGGGTGCAAGTCTCATGTTGAAAAAGCATTAAATGATACAGAAGGTGTAATCAATGCTGAAGTAAACCTGGAAAAAGGAGAAGCTGTTATAGAAATGAGTAAGCACCTCCAGGTTGCTGAACTTCAGGAGGGGCTTACAAAAGCAGGAGGGAACTATCATATTCACTCCAATGAAGAAGATGCCAAAAAGCATAAACATCATGCAAAAAAAGCTGAAGTAAATGGAAACGGAATTTATTACTGTCCCATGCATTGCGAGGGAGATAAAACATACAATAAACCCGGAGATTGCCCCGTATGTGGTATGGACTTGGTAGAACAACCTTCTGCTGTTAAAAACACAGTGTATACTTGCCCCATGCATCCTGAGATTGAAAAGAATGAACCTGGAAGTTGCCCTATTTGCGGTATGGACCTGGTGCCAAAAGAGGTAGATGATAGTGCAGAAGTAAAAACGTATAAAAAGCTGTTAAAGAAATTTAAGGTGGCCGTGGCGTTCACCCTGCCCATTTTTATCATTGCCATGTCGGATATGATTCCCGGCAATCCCCTGCATAGCTGGATGGATCCTTATTATTGGAACTGGGTACAGTTTGTACTATCCATACCCGTTGTTTTTTATGCCACATGGATGTTCTTTGAGCGGGCTTACCGGTCTGTTGTCACCGGCAATCTCAACATGTTCAGCCTGATCGCCATGGGCGTCACGGCGGCCTTTGTCTTCTCCACCATCGCGGTGGTGGCGCCGGGCATCTTCCCCGAGGGCTTCCGTGACCATTCGGGCGAGGTCGGCGTCTATTTCGAAGCCGCGGCGGTGATCG
>CALGUD010000061.1 GCA_937901915.1 uncultured Flavobacteriaceae bacterium | reverse complement strand
ATTTTTTTGAAAAGAAAGAAACCACCGTTACTTTTTATGGTAAAGAATTAAACGGGGCCTGGTATGTAACCAAAATTATTTCGCCTACTAAAAGGGAGATGAATTTTGTTTATGATGAAGATACAGATTATAGCTGGCAACATTCGTATTCGGAAACAGCAACAGTCAATGGAAATTATCTCACATCCCCTATGCATGCAGATCCTAATCCTATTTCCTCAATAAAATTTAAAAAGGTTTATTTAAAACGGATTGATTTTGACAATGGGCATGTAGAACTTATAAGAGATAATATTCTAAGGGAAGATTTGGATAACAGCGAAAGATTAAAATCAATAAAAATATTTGATTCGAATAATAACCAGGTTAAAGAGTTTGAATTCATAACCAGCTATTTTGATTCTAACAACAATGTAAGGGGCTATTTTGACTCACAGTTTTTAGACAATACAGCATATAGCTATTACAAAAAAAGGTTAAAACTGGAAAAAGTAATTGAGAAAAATGGTGTCATTTCAAAAGAACATTCTTTTAATTACTCCTCAGTAAACCTTCCTAACAAAGACTCTTTTAGTATGGATCATTGGGGCTATTTCAATGGGCATGGTAATAGTAGTTTAATCCCTACTTTTGAAGGAAACCTTCCTTTTTATACTTTCTCTTCTAACTTGTGCTATTCCCCAAACCCCCTTTCAACAACTGAAAAATATTGCCACTATTTGGGAAGTAACAGGGAAACCAACCCAACTAAGGTGGGGGCCAATATCCTTAGTGAAATTATATATCCTACTGGCGGGAAAACCAGTTTTGAATTCGAAGCCAATGAATATGCCGCCAATTTATCGGGAGAAGTTGCATACATTGATTATTCTGAACACGTTAAGAAAACAGCTGTAAGCGGTGCACCGGATACCTATTGGTACAGTACAGGTTTTCCGTTTAATTTTGATAATGATGTTATGAGTGTTCATGATGCAAGCGTAGAACTTGTAGTTTACCCGAACGGATCCAATCCTAATGGAATTACACTGACCAGCAATATGTGGTTTGATATCAGCAGCCCGGATTATACACAAAGGTATTACTTTGATCAGTATTCCAATGGCCAAAGCCTTTCATATACAGATACCAGCCTGCCGGATAATTTCCATGGTCCCGTAAATTTAAGTATCACCATGCCGGAAACTGATGAAAACAAAACGGCTATTATAACTTTCAGGTGTAAACTGAGAAAAGAGATCAATAAAAAATATACCGGAGGCTTAAGAATAAAAAAAATAACTCATTCTGATGGCAGTACCAGTCCGGATATTGTAAAAACGTATGAGTATGGTTATACAGTAACAGAAAATGGTGTCCTGAAAAACAGGACATATGGTAAATTAAAAGTCCCTGTACGGTATTGGAATATGGTCCCCATAGGGCCATCAGGGGGAATGACTTCCATTAGGTTTTCATCTTCAGCAGCTTACAGTCTTAGTATGTACCAAAACAGCCATATCGGATATGATAAAGTAATCGAAAATATTGGTGAGAGCGGTGAGAACGGAAAAAATATATATACCTACGAAAATCATACAAACATTGCTTATACCCATAGCCAAACACCACCGGGTGTGCCGAATTCGGTTTCCATTGTTTTTGACGGTAAATTAAAACATAAAGCCTCGTATAATAACCAAAATAAGAAGTTAAGTGAAGAAATTTACGGTTATAACATATTGGATGAAACGATTGTTAAAGCAATATATCAAGACGGCCACGTACCAGACCCATGTGGTGGTGGATCGGTTTATGGTAGTGGGAGGTTCCATTATTATCCTATATTCTCCAGGTGGGAGCCTTTAATAACCCAAATACAAAGAACATATAATCCTAATGATGGGTATGTTGAAACTACTACTAATTACCAATACAATACTGAAAACCTGTTACCTTCAGAAATTACAACTATAGATAGTAAGGGCAGCACATTAAAAACAAAGAATTATTATCCTAATGATGTAACTGATGATGTTAATTTAGATGATTTAGGGGAATTACTAACTACAGATGAATACAACGCAATAGATAAATTAAAGCGGGTAAAAGATAATGGAGACCCAGGTGATTTCAAGACTTCTCAACCCGTACAGGTAGAATCTTATAAAGGTTCAACATTACTCTCAAGGCAAAGGACGGCCTTGGCCTTTGATACATTGAGTGGACTTACCCTACCCAAATATATTCAAACAGCCAAAGGTTCAGGAATGTTAGAAGACCGTATAAAATTTCATGAGTATGATGCAAAAGGGAATCCTTTAGAAGTAAGTAAAGTAGACGGAAGCCATATATATTACGTTTGGGGCTATAACGACCAACACCCCATTGCTAAAATAGAAAATAAGAATTCTACAGGGATTACCCCAACACAACTAAATTTGATCAATGCAGCCAAAACAGCATCAAACAGCGATGTAAGTCCAGCTACAGAAAATAATCTCCGTACGGCTTTAGCCAATCTCCGGGATGGTTTTCCTGAAGCTATGATTACCACATACACCTATGATCCATTAATAGGGGTTACCAGCGTTACATATCCCAAAGGGCAAACCGCGTACTATGAATATGATGACTTCAACCGGCTGGAGTTCGTCCGGGACGCCGACGGCAAGATACTGTCGGAGAACAAGTACCATTACAAGGGGCTATAGCCAGAATCTAACGATCAAGAACATTGAATAAAGATATTAAAGAAATTACAGATATGGGAACACAGAGCTACAGACTGTTGGTACTGCTTACATGGATTTTTACCGTTCACCTTGCGGTGGCGCAATCGGGCCCTTCCGAGGCCCTTATCGGGTCGTGGACGTTGGACTACAGCTCGACGTTTTCGAAAATGGAGTCCCGGATGCGGGCGGCGATGGATTCG
Source organism: uncultured Flavobacteriaceae bacterium (assembly GCA_937901915.1). Classification (GTDB taxonomy): domain Bacteria; phylum Bacteroidota; class Bacteroidia; order Flavobacteriales; family Flavobacteriaceae; genus Abyssalbus. The sequence goes on along the minus strand of CALGUD010000061.1, from coordinate 2,786 downwards.
ATCCCCCAGGCGCAGCGTGCGGGCATCGAGAACAGCTATAGGGGCCGGATCATGGTGTTCGGTGCCGATGGGGGCTTTAGGATGCTCTTCCCCGATGGCCGTGAGGTCGGCGGCCGGTGGTTGCTGGATCACATCAGCGGCATGCTCGTTCTGACGGACCCCAACGGGCACCATTACCCCCATAGGGTCAGGGTGCTCACCGATAGGGGCCTGGTCCTTGCGATGGAGGACTCCGGGGACTCGCAGCTGTTCGTCAAGGAACTGTATTTCATAAAAAACTAAAGCCACAGAGATGAGCATATCTATAACAAACCTTCCAAGAACCTTATTTACCACTGTTCTTATCGTATTCATATCATCCATGAGCTCCTATGCCCAATATACCATAAACGGGCCATCGCCGGCCAATCAGGGACAAACGTATCAATACTATATCTCGGGAGCGTCCTATAACTCGATTAACTGGCAGGTCTATTACGGTGGCAACATCATGGGCAGTCAGTCTGATTCTTATGTGAGTGTAGTGTGGACCGTCGCAACTTCCGGCACCCTGGGTGCCGTCATCACTGATAATATGTACAATACATATTATCTTAGTAAAAATGTGACCATAAACCCCACGACCCCGGGCACGCCCCCTGCCCCCACGATCCAGAGCACCGGCTGTGGCAGTACGGTCCTGGCCAGGTCGGCCCCGCCAACGGGCATCACGTACTATTGGCAGAGCAGTGCCTCGGGCACAAGTACATCAAACTCCAGTAGCACCATTACCAAGACCAGCAGCGGAACGCAGTACCTACGGGCACGGAACAGCACTGGTACGTGGAGTACGTCCTCAAGCTCGGTGGCCTATACGGTAAACCAGGTCCCTTCAACACCCACTGGACAGGATAATTATCGTTGTGGCGGGGCAGGAACGGCCTACCTATTGGCCACGCCAGGAAATAATGCGAACAGTATCCGTTGGTACAGCGCCTCATCCGGGGGGACTTTATTACACACAGGTACCAGCTATACGACACCAAGTATAAGTTCCACAACCACATATTACGCTGCCAGTTATAACAGCAGTACGGGCTGTGTGTCACCCGGCCGGGTAGCTGTTACTGCTACTGTATATCAAATATTAAACCCGGGGGCAATCAATGGCGCTAAAACCATCTGTTATAATAGCAGTGCGGGTACACTGGGCAATACCACCTCCCCTTCGGCCGGTGACGGCAGCTATGCCTACCAATGGCAGGTATCATCCAATAACAGTACCTGGAGCAATATTTCAGGGGCCACAGGCAGTACCTATTCCCCCGGCACTTTAATCGCTACCCGCTGGTACCGCAGAAGAGTGGTTTCCTGCGCGGAAACTAAATACACATCGAGTGTAAAAATAACTGTTCATCCGACATTAAACGCAGGAAACATTACAGGGGCGCAAACTGTATGTTATAATGGAAATCCGGCTGCACTTGGTAATAGTAGTTCTGCCAGTGGTGGAGATTCAAGCTACAGTTATCAATGGCAGATATCCAGTAACGGAAGTAGCTGGTCCAATATTAGTGGGGCTACTGCTACAACGTATGACCCCGGTGCACTTACATCCGACAGATGGTACCGAAGAGCAGTTTCTTCCTGTGGACAAACACTATATACATCTAATATAAAAGTAACTGTACGGGATAACCTGATCCCGGGAGCAATTAACGGGACCAAGACCATATGTTCAGGCAGTAACGGGGGAACTTTAGGCAATGCCACTTCTCCAACAGGAGGTGATGGAAATTATAGCTATCAATGGCAACAATCATCCGATAACAGCAGCTGGACAAATATCAGTGGGGCTACAAGCAGCACGTATGCACCGGGTACAGTAACGGCAACCCGTTGGTACCGAAGGCAGGTAGTTTCCTGTTCACAAACCACATACAGCACAAGTGTAAAGATAACCACAACAACCCCGCCCACCTGGTATGCAGATACCGATGGAGATGGTTATGGAGATTCCGAAATAACACAGCAAGCCTGTAGCCAACCATCGGGATACGTTAGTAACAATACTGATTATGATGACAGTACAAATTTAATTACAAATATACCCCCTCAATATTTTTATAAAGATGATGACGGGGACGGTTTTGGGGATCCAAACGATACAGTGTACCGGAGTGTACAGCCATCAGGCTATGTAAGCAATAACACGGATCAATGCCCTGCAGTAAACGGGCCTCTTAGCGGATGCCTGGACACACCTTACCAGGCCACTAATTTTAGCAATGAGAACTATATCTATACCCGCTCTTACCAAGTCCCAATGACTAGTAGCTCAGAAATTCAATTCAATAAAGATGTTATTGAAGGTATTACCTATTTTGACGGTTTAGGACGGCCTAAACAAAGTATTGCCATCAGAGGTGGTGGCGATGCAGATAATGATGGTATAGGTGAAGACATTGTAACTCCTATAGTTTATGATAATTATGGACGTCAAGAACTGGAATACCTGCCTTATGCAGAACCTACCCAAAACGGAGCCATTTTTATAGATCCGATAGGTGATGTAACAACATTTTACCTTACTCCAAAGTATGAAAACACTTCCAATCCATTTTCTAAAAAAGAGTTTGAAGCTTCGCCCCTTAACCGGGTGCTAAAACAAGCCGCTCCCGGAGAAGACTGGAAACTCGGTAACGGACATGAAATTGGGTTTGGATATGATTCAAATGCAGAAGAAGAGGTGCGTTTGTTTACTGTCAACCTTACTGCCACCTATGTACCTACACTGGTAAGTTCCG
>CALGUD010000060.1 GCA_937901915.1 uncultured Flavobacteriaceae bacterium | reverse complement strand
AAAATACGAATTATTTTACTGATAATCAAGTGTTTATGTTACTTCTGAATACGCCGAATTATGCTCATAAAAAAATCCTCAACTCTCGTTGGGGATTTTTTTATGGTATTCATTATGTTTAATTAATTATTACTGTTCATGCTGATGCATGGCACCAATCACTTTTTCTTCATTTGTTATAACATTTGATAAGTTTAATGCTGTTTCAATCAATGCCAAATGAGAATATGCCTGCGGAAAATTACCCAATAACCTTTTGGTTTTAAAATCAATATCCTCACTAAACAAGCCCAAATGATTACTGTAAGAAAGTAACTGATCAAATAGTGTAATGGCTTTTTTCTTTTCTCCGATTTTAAACAATGCATTTATAAACCAAAATGTACAAATTGTAAATGAAGAAGATGGTAGTCCGAAGTCATCTTTATTTTTATACCGGTACATAAGTCCTTCGTAACTTAGTTCTCTCTCTATAGCCATTACCGTTTTTATGTATTTCGGATCTTTAGCTTCTATAAACCCATAAGGTTCCATTAATAAAATAGATGCATCAAGATCCCTTGAAGAGTAAGATTGTGTAAATGCTCCTACTTCCTCATTCCATGCATTCTCATGGATATCCTTTTTAATTTCCTGTTCTAAAGTTTTCCACTTGTCAATTTTAGAAGTTTTACCAAATATATGTGCCACTTTCAAAGCTCTGTCTATTGCAACCCAACATAACACTTTCGAAAAAGTGAAATGTCGTTCTTCAGTACGGAATTCCCAAATGCCCTTATCTGCTTCTTTCCAGTGTTTATTTACTACCCAGACAATTCCTTTTGTAATGGTCCATAATTCTTCACAATTCTCAATATCAGTACTGAATTTTAATAATTGCTCATGGATAACATCCATTAAAATGCCATAAATATCGTTTTGTCGCTGTTCATAAGCAGCATTTCCTATTCTCACGGGTTTGGATCCCTCGTAACCACTCAGGTGTCCCAGTATTTGTTCTGTTAACTTTTTTTCCTTATTAATGCCATACATGATTTGTAACTTCTCATCCTTATCAGGAATAAGGTCAATCACAAATTGCAAATAACGTTTTGCAATATTTTTATGCCCTAAATCCGATACTACTTTTATTACCATTGATGCATCCCTTATCCAACAAAAACGGTAATCCCAATTACGTACTTCCCCTATAGTTTCAGGTAGCGAGGTAGTGACTGCAGCCAGTACGGCGCCTGATTTATCATAACTTAACAGTTTTAAAGTAAGTGCGCTGCGTATAATCTCTTCGTAGTATTTTTTATATTTAGGGGTTCTGTCTATCCAGTTAAGCCAATATACTTTTGTTCTGTTAAGTTCAAGATACATTTTTTGTGTAGTAGGCATTAGTATCTTTTCATTATAACCTGCGAGAAAAAAGTTGTCCTCTTTGATTTCAATTTCATTACCTTCCACAACATCTTCTTTATTAAAAGCGGTATACAAAAATAAAGTATCAAACTTCTCTTTATCAGTTATACTCACAATAAAGTCATTTTTTATGTAGGTAATGGTTTCATATGCAGCATATTCCAGTTTAGGGTCATATTTAACCCTGAATTTTGGTTTTCCGGATATATACTGAATATACCTTACAACATCAGGAGGAGAATGATATCCGCCATTTTCCGTATAGTATCGTGGCATAAAATCGTATACTTCAAAAGCATCTTTACCATTTGAGAAAGAAGTTACCAGTACACAAGTAGCTTTAACATATTTTTGGGTTATGGAGTATGATTCATCTACCAGAAATTCAAAGCTTCCACCTATTTCTTTATCCAATATTTTAGCAAAAACCGATGAGGAATCAAATTCGGGCAAACAACACCAATCCAGAGACCCCGTTTTAGAAATTAATGCAGCACTTCTACAATTTCCAATAATTCCATAATCAAGATTATTCATAAATAAAACAACAATTTAATTTTTATAGCACCTTTAAAACTCAATATTTCCTTAAATTAACAAAAAAAATAAATAAAGAATTACATCTTTTATGAATAAAACAATAATAGTTTCTAACAGGTTACCCTTACAAATCAAGTTAAACGATGAAGAATTAGATATAAAACCAAGTATTGGTGGATTAGCAACCGGAATGAAATCGGTTCACGCTGAGGGAGATAGCCTATGGATCGGATGGTCTGGGTTAGCAGATGATGATATGACTGAATCTTTGGCTGAACAGGTAAGTAAGGCTGTGAAAAAAGAAAATTGTGAAACTGTGCCTCTTACCCAGGAAGACGTTAATAATTTTTATTTTGGTTTTAGTAATAAAACTTTATGGCCATTATTTCACTACTTTTTAGAATATACCACATTTGAAGCCGAAAACTGGGTTTCATACAAAGAAGTGAATCAAAAATTTGCAGATGTTGTTTTACAACATCTTGATGATGGAGATACGGTCTGGATTCATGATTATCAATTATTATTATTACCGGAATTAATAAAAAAAGAAAGGCCAGACACCTCCATTGGTTTTTTCCTTCACATACCTTTTCCATCATATGAAATATTCAGGACATTTCCCTGGCGTGAAGAATTATTAAAAGGTATGCTCGGTGCAGATCTTTTAGGTTTTCATACCTATGATTATGAAAGGCATTTTCTAAGTTCTGTGAAAAGAATATTGGGTTTAGATGTACATTTTAATGAAATATCATATCATGACCGGATTATAAAGGTAGATTCCTTCCCGATGGGTATTGATTATAAAAAATTCTATGAAGCAGCTAAAAAACATATTACCCAGCCTCCAAACGAAAAATCTGAATTTCAGAAAAGACTCGACGACCACCTGGAATCTTCTCCTGATACTAAACTGATCCTGTCCATAGATAGGATGGATTATACCAAAGGTATACCTAATCGGATCAAGGCGTTTGAATATTTTCTGGATAAGTATCCGCAGTATATTGAAAAAACAAGGTTAATTATGCTTGCTGTACCTTCAAGGTCTGACGTTCCTCAATATCAACTCTTAAAGAAAGAAACGGATGAACTTGTAGGGAGGATTAATGGAAAATTTGCCACGGTAAACTGGACTCCGATCTGGTATTACTATAGGTCTATGCCATTTGAGAATTTAATTGATTTGTATACTGCTGCAGATGTTGCTTTTATTACCCCTGTGAGAGATGGTATGAATTTGGTAGCTAAAGAATATATTGCTACGCGTGTTAATAAAGATGGAGTACTTATATTGAGTGAAATGGCCGGTGCTGCCAAAGAAATGAACGAAGCACTGTTAATTAATCCCAATAATTTTGAACAAATTGCCAATACTCTTAAAAGGGCGTTAGAAATGCCTAAAGATGAGCAAATAAGAAGAAACTCAATACTCCAAAAAAGATTGGAACGCTATAGTGTAGACAAATGGGTCCAGGAGTTTATGAAGTCATTGCATTCTACACAAAAATCAAAAGATGTGTATGTTTCCAAAAAAATGACATCTTTGATAGAAAAAGACATTTTTCAATCATATAAAAAGGCAAAAAATAAACTTATTTTACTGGATTACGATGGCACCCTTGTAAATTTTGAGAATAATCCGGAAGATGCATCCCCTGACGACAAATTATACGATCTGTTGGATAAACTCAATGCCAGTGAAAACACAGATATGGTAATTATAAGTGGAAGGGATAAAGAAACATTCTCTAAGTGGTTTGAAAAAAAGGATTATACATTAATTGTAGAACATGGCATATGGCTTAAACGACCTAAAAAAGAATGGGAAGCACTGGAAGTTGTTAAAAAAGAATGGATGGAAAATATCAGACCCGTATTACAGTCATTTGTTGATAGAACTCCAGGTACTTTTATCGAAGAGAAAAATTATTCACTGGCATGGCATTACAGAACTGCCGACCCGGAACTCATACAAGTACGTGTTATGGAACTAAAAACGGTATTAACCAGTCTAATTGCTAATGACAACCTCACAATATTAGAAGGAAATAAAGTAATTGAAATAAAAAGCGGTAATGTAAATAAAGGAAGAGCATCCAATCGCCTTGTAAGTGAAAATGGATATGATTTTATTTTTGCTATCGGAGATGACTGGACCGACGAGTTCATGTTCCAGGAACTCCCTGATGAAGCGCATACAGTAAAAGTAGGCTATAAAAAAACAAGTGCTAAATATTACATTAAAGGCACCGAAAAAGTAAGGGATTTATTAAGTAAATTTATATCAGATAACTAATACAGAATTGCAAATAAGATTAGAAGAAACAATTATTTTTTTTAATATCTCTAGATAAGATTCACTCCCTATTATGAATGAAGAAATTCACTTTTACTTTAAGACCTCTGTAGAATGGAGAGCCTGGCTCGAAAAAAATCATAACACATCTACAGGGGTATATCTGATACTTTACAAAGTAGGTAGCAAAATGCCGAGTATGCGATGGGAAGAGGCTGTAAAAGTAGCTTTATGCTTTGGATGGATAGATTCAACAGCTAAAAGGCTTGATGACGAACGAAGGAGGCAATACTTTTGCCCCAGAAGAGATAAAAGTGTTTGGAGTAAAGTGAATAAAACGCATATAGAATCACTTATTGCAGAAAATTTAATGCATGATGCGGGGTTAAATAAAATTGAAATTGCCAAACAAAACGGCAGTTGGACAGCTTTAGACGATGTCGAAAATTTAATAGTACCTCCTGACCTGCAAAAAGCATTTGACAAAAACCCCGATGCTTTTGAAAATTACATGAATTTCAGTCCATCCTATCGCAAATCTTACTTATATTGGCTTAACCATGCGAAAAGAGAAGAAACAAGACAAAAACGAATTAAAGAGATCATTTCTCTTTGTTTCAAAAATATAAAATCCCGAGATAGTTGGTGAAATTAAAGCAAAAATCCATTCACAGCAGCCACCGGTTCAGGGATATTTTCATCATCTATCATTTGCCTTAAATCAATCTCAATACTTTTTGCAATCGATGTAATAGGCACATCATTATAAGCCCCTTCAAAAGGGTTTTCTGAATAATCACCTATTTTCTCCATTAAGAAAAATATCCAGATAACAAGGGCCGTAATAAGTGGACAAAGCCAATAAAACACTCCACCCTCTTTAAAACTATCCAGCATTCCGAAAGGTATTAAAAAGCTAAAGACCAGAGTGAGCCATAAAGCTGTTGAGGCATATTGCCTGGGAAAAGGAAAGTTTTTAATACGCTCGGATTTACCCTGATCTTCATAAAAGGAAACTAACAAGTGATGGAATTCCATATGCCTGAAATCTTCAAAATAGCCATCATCTTTTAGTTCTTGTAAACGTTTGGATTGTGTAGCCATAATTTGTGTAGCAATATTAGCTTTCGCTTTGTATGTTGCAATTTCTTTTTCAGAAATATAACACTCTAATTCTTCATCCATCTTATTATAACGTGAGTTCGATTTAAGCTACCAGTCTTTGATCGATGATTTCTAGGTTTAGC
>CALGUD010000059.1 GCA_937901915.1 uncultured Flavobacteriaceae bacterium | reverse complement strand
TTTTTTTACTTACTTCCCATGTAATATCGGGATTAGGCAATACTCCTGGGCGTAAACCCGGGAAGACACCGCCACCAAAATAATAATTATCCTGTAAAGTAAAGGTTTGAAGATACTGGTAGGCATCTACCCTGTCATTTCCTATTTCACCGTACGATCCTCGTATTTTTAACTGGTTCACAAAATCAAAATTATCACGGATAAAAGATTCCTCTGACAGTCTCCATCCGGCTGAAACACCCGGAAAAAATCCGTATCGTCCTTCTCTTGGAAATATCTGTGAACCATCGTATCTAAACAAAAATTCAAGAAGGTATTTCCCATCAAAGTTGTAGTTAATACGACCAAAATAATTATTGTAACCACTTATTGATGCTGAACCCCCATTATTTTTGTCTTCCGGATCATTGCTGCCTTCATTTATCTGATCTATTGCTGTACTCACATAATTTCTACGATAGGCCTGCACCCAATCGTAGGTATTCTCCTGTTGTTCTGTCCCTAAGAGTACACCTACACGATGTTTACCGAAGGTTCTATCGTAATTTATCCTCAGGTTGTACAACTGGGTCTTCCACCTGCGACGCGTCTCTGTTAATTCCGGAGCTGTCACCCCTGTTCCCATTCGCATGTCATATTCTTCAGTAACAGTATTATATTCATGGAAGGAATAAGGCAATCGCCATCTCTTTTCTATCTGGTTATTGAGATCATAGTTATAACTTCCTTCCAATTTTAGTCCTTCAATAAATGGTACTTTATAAGAAGCTGTAAATGAGGAATAAATGGGTGCATCATCTCTGGTTAGATATCCTCTCTGATCCAGAAGGAGTGGATTCTCACCTAATCTTCCCGGGGCTATCAAGCCATTTGGATAGCGGGCAACCAAAGTGGGGTTTGCATGGTATATATTGGTAAAATTTACCCCAACTTCTTCATTTGTTGCTACTGATGAAAATTTCTTATCGTTCAATATGGCCGATATGTTGGCTCCTACCGTAAGATTGTCAGTAAGGTTCACATCCACCTTCACACGCATATTATATTGTTTGTATTGAGTAGGGTCATTTTTTAAAACCCCATCCTGAGAAGTGCTCCCGAAGGAAAGAAAATACCTCATATTCTCGTTCCCACCGTTAGCCGATAAATTTGTCCGCAACTGAGCAGAGGGCTTAAGCACCTCATCCAACCAATTAGTGTTCGGATATAAAATGGGATCAGACCCATCTCTATATCTCTGTATTACTGCATCAGAATAAGGTGGGGTCCAGTCGTCCGGACGACCGGCACGGTACCATGCCCCTTCATTATATACCTGAGCAAAAGTGGCTGCATCCAACATGTCAAGTTTTTTTGTGGGCTCCTGAAATGCATAGTTATAAGTAAAGCTAAAAACTGGTTTCCCTGTGGTGCCACTTTTGGTTGTGATAAGGATAACACCGTTAGCGGCACGGGCCCCATAAATGGCAGCGGAAGCATCTTTAAGTACAGAAATACTCTCTATATCCTCCGGATTCATTCTACCCATATTGTCCCGGGGCACTCCATCTATAATCACCAGGGGGCCATTTACCCGGGCAATATCATTGGGGTCTTCAGGATCATCTGAGAAAAATGTAGCCGTTCCTCTTATAAAAAGGGTCGGGTCATCTCGTCCTGGTTCTCCTGAACGCTGACCAACTGATAAGCCGGGAAGTCTACCTGCCAGGGAATTTGAAACGTTTGCAGAGGGGCTTTTTACTATCTCATCACCTGAAACGTTTGATACAGAACCGGTTAAAGTTTCTTTCCGCTGTTCTCCATACCCTACAACCACAACGTCATTCAACTGCGTTACATCAGATTCCAATTCCACATTAAATTCTGTTTGATTATTCATCGGAATTTCTTGGGTCAGGAATCCAATATAACTAAATACTAAAGTGGCTTCAGGCGCGACATCTATCTGGAAATTACCATCAATATCAGTACTAACACCATTTGTTGTTCCTTTTTCAACAACATTTACACCAGGCAAAACTTCTCCTGCAAAATCTCTTACTGTTCCCGTAACTGTTGTTTGAGCAAAACCTTCAAATACAAGCAATGATAAGATGATGGTAAAAAAGAAGCGTTTCGGAATGGATTGGCATTTTCTGTCAGAATACCTATTCCATAATTTTGTAAAGCTTTCATTCATAAGTTTAGAATTTTACATTTTGGAATTTATATTTGGTTGTTTATATTAATTTAAGAGTGTGGTAAAACATTCAATTTTATAGCACATCTTAAATTTGTTCTCAAGAGTGAAACTGAAAAGAGTGTTAAAATCAAGAAACATTTTTGAAATTTGCATAATTATTGAATAATGAATATTTGAATCAAATTTTGTTAATTTGCTAATTAAATATCGACTATATTAAAAAATATTTAAAATTGATACAAAAATTTTGCGAATTTTATTTCCGCAAAGCTTTGCACAAACCTTTGTGTAATTTGATGATCAATCTTTTTGTATAAAAAAATGTTAAAAAATGACCAAAAGAAGAGTGTCTTTAAAAGACATGGCTAAAGAACTCGGAGTATCAATTTCAACTGTTTCCCGGGCTCTGAAAGATCATTATGATTTGAGCCCTGAAATCATAGCAAAAGTTAAAGCTTTGGCCAAGGAATGGAACTATGCACCTAACCCTTTTGCTATGAGTTTATTAAAGCAACAGACTAAAACAATCGGAGTAATTGTTCCTGACATTGTTACCCATTTTTATTCCTCTATTATTAGCGGGATTGAAAATAAAGCTGGAGAAAATGGTTATTACATTATAATTTCATCCTCGCAGGAATCCCATAGAAAAGAGAAAGAAAATCTCAAAAATTTATTAAACCTGCGAGTAGATGGTTTAATTGTTTGTCTTTCTCAGGATACTATGGATTTTTCACACTTTGAAAGCGTCCTTGATTCTGAAATCCCATTAGTATTTTTTGACAGAGTCTGCCGGACAGAGGAATTTTCCTCCGTAGTTATTGATAATGTAGAAGCTGCCAAAGAATTAACGGTTCATCTTTTTAAGAATGGATCTAAAAAAGTTGCACATATAGCCGGACCACCCAACCTGAATATTACAAAAGAAAGGGTAGAAGGATATAGGAAGGGCTTAGAAGAATGCGGGTTAACTTTTGATCCCAATCTCCTGATACATTGTAACCTTAGTATTGAAGAAGCTGCTGTGGCAACAAACAAACTTCTCTCTTTAAAGAACCCGCCCGATGCTATTTTTGGAGTAAATGATATGGTAATATTTTCAGCAATGAAGGAAATAAAAAAGAAAAAGTTAAAAGTACCAGAAGATATTGCCCTTGTTGGGTTTACCGATGAGTTTCATGCCACTGTTGTAGAGCCAAACCTGACAGCCGTTGCACATCCAACCTTTGAAATTGGAAAAGAAGCAGCCCGTTTGTTACTGAATGAAATAAATTCACCTGTAAAGAAAACTGTGCAACAAGTAACTATGAAGGCTAAATTAATAGAACGGGAGTCTTCTGCTAAACGGGGTAAACAAATTTCCTGAAACAAACAATCCCCTAAGTAGAGTCATAGGTATATTACTCCTTTCATTTTCTTTTCTAAAAAAAGATGAGATGTCATTTATTAATTCAAGCTCCAACATACTTTCCCAAATTATAAGCAAATTTGTTTATATTTGTAATATGGATAAGCGATTTGAAAAATACAAAGGGATACATCCGGGAGCTATTGTTGAGCGGGAATTAAAAAAACGTTCAATCAAACAACGCCCTTTTGCCTTATCAATAAACGAGCATCCACAAACCTTTAATGCTATAATTAAAGGGAAACGAGGTCTAACAACGGCCCTTGCTTTAAAGGTTGAAAAAAAATTAAACCTTAAAGAAGGTACATTGCTTATCTTACAGGCTTATTATGATATTAATCAGAAAAAAAAGAAAGAAATCAGCCTAACTCCTAACCTTTCCATTCTAAGAAAGTCACTTTTTTGGGACACAGAAATCAATAATATAAATTGGATCAACCAATATAAAGCCGTTATACTAAGAGTGTTTGAACGTGGAAATGATGCAGAAAAAAAGGAAATTACCCGCTTTTATGGTAAAACTAAAATCAGGCAAGCAATGAACAGTCTAAAAACCAAACCATATTCCTTACAATACAATCAACAATAAATCTTAATGCTTTATTACAACACTGTAAATAACATCTTAAAGAAAAGCTTGTTAACACTAATGAATTCAAAAGAATTTAAATCTTTCAGGTTGGTAGGCGGTACTGCTTTAAGTTTACAGTTAGGACATAGAATTTCAGTAGATATAGATCTATTTAGTGATGTGCCTTATGGTAGTCTCGATTTCAATTCTATAGAAGTTTATTTAAAAAAAACCTTTCCTTATGTTGATTATCTCAAAGGTTTTCAAACAGCAATAGGAAAATCTTATTTTATCGGAAATGACAAAGAAGATGCAATAAAACTGGATGTATTTTATACTGACTCTTTCATACAACCAGCATTAATTGAAGATTTAGTCAGATTAGCTACGATTGAAGAAATCATAGCTATGAAAATAGATGTGATACAACGAGGTGGACGTAAAAAAGATTTTTGGGATTTGCATGAATTGTTGCCGAAATATGATATCAATACCATGCTAAAATTACATAAACTTCGATATGAATACAGCCATGACAGAGAACTCATACTCCAAAATATGACCAACTTTACAATCGCAGATAATGATTTTGATCCGAAATGCCTTCGTGATAAATATTGGGAGTTTATTAAAGAAGATATTCAAGACGTTATAACTCAGTACCAAACTAAAAATAAATAAGAATAAAACGAAGAGAGTAAAGAAAGTATTGAAGATAATCTAAGAAAAACAAAAAAAAGCCCCATTTTGCTGTTAACAAAATGAGGCTTGGCATAACCAATTACCACTCTTAATCTGAGGAAATTACTCCGTCATTTTCTTGGTCAACTCCTGCAATTCGGCAGACTTTTTCTGCATATAATCATTAAATTTCTGAATATCATCACCGGAAAGGTTTCCCATTACCTCCTGAGCTTTTTGTCCGAGCTCCTGCCCTTTTTGCCCTAATGAGCCTAAAGCGGTCATATCTTTGCTCTCGGCAGCCTTTTTATACTCATCCATATATGCATCATAAGCATTCACATAATCCTGCACCTGCTCATTGTCGAAATTAGGAACATCGTTGCTTGATTCCGATTTTGCCGGTTCGCTTTTATCTGACTCTTCTTTCTTTTCTGCAACTTCGGTTGTTTCTTCAGTTGAAGAACTCTCTGATTTGGCTTCATCTTTACAAGATGTCGTAAAAAGTATAATTCCCAGGGACAATAGACTTAAAATCGTTTTTTTCATAATTCTGTTGGATATTAATTTAATAGTTATTGTTATTAATGATACAAATTTGCAACATCCTTCATCATTACTAAACACCTTTTTCAGTGAAAAAATAACCCCCTGAAAACAGGGGGTTCTACTTTTAAAATAAAATATGAATAAATTTCATCTCATTTTCCATTTAAAAAAATGTAAGAGTGTTACCAAATTTTAATTCTCTCTTGAACAGGCTTATACATAGCATCTCCTTTTTCTATTTCAAACGCCCTGTAAAAAGATTCCTGATTTTGAATAGTGCCTATTGCCCGGTATTTTCCGGGACTATGTGGATTATTACTAAGGGATACTTTTAATGCTTCCTCTTTTTGTTTCTCTCTCAACATAGTTACATATGATATATAAAATCTTTGTTCAGGAGTTAACCCGTCTATACTTTTGTTATTCCCAGTATTCTTTAACTGCTCTACAAAAGCATCGTAGGCAACACTTAATCCACTCAAATCACTTATGTTTTCTCCTACTGTGAGGCCTCCATTAATATTTAAGCCAGGTAAAGGCTCATAAGCGCTGAACTGGTCGATCATTAGCTGTTTCTTCTTATTAAATGCCTCCCGGTCTAGGGGTGACCACCAGTCTTTCATGTTTCCTTCGGCATCAAACTGGCTTCCTATATCATCAAAACCATGTGTTACTTCATGCCCTATTATAGCGCCTATCGCTCCATAATTTACTGCATCATCGGCTGTGAAATTGAAAAATGGAGGCTGTAACATTCCCGCAGTAAATACTATTTCATTAAAGATAGGACTGTAATATGCATTTATAGTTTGTGGTGCTAAAAACCACTCAGTTTTATCAACCTTCTCTCCAATTTTTTCGATTTTCTCCTGTAGTTTCCATAAGGAAGCTGCCTGCATATTTTCTAAATATGAGCCACCTTCTTTCTTTGATTTTACTGCAAGGTTACTGTAACTTTTCCATTTGTCGGGATACCCGATTTTAATCTGTAAAGCATTTAATTTCACAAGAGCTTGTTGTTTAGTCGGCTTTGTCATCCAATCCAGGTTTTCAATTCTTTTCTTAAATGCAGTAAGTATATTGTTAACCATTTCCACAGCCCTCTCTTTTGCTTCAGGAGGAAAAAACTCATCAACATATACTTTTCCTATGGCTTCCCCAATGTTATTATTACAGACTTCAAGCACAGTTTCCCATCTGGGTTTCATTTCTTCTACCCCCCAGAGAGTTTTACCATAAAATTCATGATTAGCTTCTGAAAACTCTGTACTCATATAATTAGCCGCATGGTGAAGTGCATGCCACTCAAGATAATCTTTGATGATATTTGTTTGGTTTTCTGATAATAACTTCCCCATTACTTCCATGTATTTGGGCTCAAAAACTATAACAGAGTCGATCCCTTTAATTCCTATCGATTCAAAATAATTATCCCATTTAATGGATGGTGTCATTTCAGACAATTGTGAAACAGAACGTTTATTATAGAGTGACATAGGGTTTCTTTTTTCAGTTTCACTCATCATTGGTACTGCAAGCTTATTTTCAATATTCAATACATTCTCTGCTTTTACCTTTGCTTCCGAAGGAGAATAACCTGCCAACTGAAACATTTTATGTATGTGGGATTTATATTTTTCCCTAAGAGCAACTGACTCTTCGTCTTCTTTTGTGTAGTACTCTTTATTAGGCAGGCCTTGTGTTCCGGGGACAATATAAAGCACATTTACACTGCTGTTTTTTAAATCGGGGTATACTTCTAAATCAAAAAAGCCTCTGATTCCTTTTAAATTAGCATCCTGTAGATAGTCCTGAAGGTCTTTGTTGTTTTTAATGGACACAATTTGTTTAAGGGTTGGTTTCAGCGGGTCATATCCTAATTTATTTAGATAGATAGTATCCATAGCCAGGTCATAAAAAACTAATGTTTTGTATTGATCTGTTCCCTTTTTATACGTTTTTTCTTTTTTTGCCTTATTAAGCGCTATTAAAATATTCTGATTAATCTTGTTATTTATTTCATCAAAATTTCCCCAGGTTGAACGTCCGGCGGGGATATCTGTTTTCTCTAACCATTTTCCATTTACATGTGTATAAAAGTCTGTTTCAGGAGGTACTGCAGAATCTAATAAATTAACATCAATGCTATTATTATATCCATCGTTATTATTCTGACCGTAAATTGGCCATACACAAAAGGTAAAGATGATTAATGGGGCGTACAATAAGTTTTTCATATTCTTAAGATTTTAATGAGGTGCTAAATTGGAGTAAATTTTAATTTTATTAGTTCTGATTTACAATTAAGCACATATATAAGGGATTCAGTGCCTTTAGTTGTTGTGGTGTTATAAAAGGAAGACGAACAGTACTTACTTTTGTTACACTAAATTTCTAAGTTTATGGAATGTAAGTTTTATTTTATAAAGATTTTTTTATGTGAGATACAGAACCTTTATACGAGATTCAGAACTTTTTAGCGCTGTCCTTTTTGTGATTTAAGCCAAATTCTCGGTGACATTCCGGTTGATTTTTTAAAAAAAGTATTAAAAACAGTTTTGGAATTGAATCCGCTCTCAAAAGCCAATCCCAATAAAGTAAGATTGCTGTTGTCAGGGTCTATGGCTCTTTTTTTAAATTCTTCAAGCCGAAAAGAATTGATATATTCATTAAAGTTCTTTCTGTAATATTCATTTAGGAGAAGAGAAAGTTTATTTGCATGAATACGTAAATGCTTTGCTAATAAACGTAAGGATAAAGAAGGGTTTAAAAAAAGGCGGTCTTTATTAAGAAGTTGATCTAATTGTTCCTTGTATTGTAAAACTTCGTTATCCGTCAATATAGATAACGGTTTTTCTTTTTCCTGTGGTACAGTACTATCTGTTAACCTATAGATTTTTTTCATGGAATTGTTGAACCTCTCAAAGCGATGTAAGGGTTTTAATAAAGGGTCTTCCCGTAATAAGGTCATAAGTGACTCTTTATTAATTACACCCTGATCCATTAAATTCAGTGCTCCTTCAAAATCTTTCAGTAGTGTTTTCATATGAATAAGAAAATATCTTGCTCGTTCGCCTTCTTCTTCTTTTAAAGCTTTTTCTAATTGAATAAGGCCGGGAGTTGCCTTTTCTACATCATGTAAGCTACAATAAGCAAGTGTTTCCATAATAAGGCCTTCTGTATCTCTTCCTTCAATATCCGGAACGTGCTTTGCCATCTCTAAAACTGTAGATGTATTTCCCTGAGCAATAAGGGCCAGGGCTTTTATGGAGTAGGCAAACAAAAAATTCGGACTCAATTCCTGGCATCTATTAATAGTAGATATAGCCTCTTTGTACTGCTTTAGCAAATAAAAATAATAACCTTTAAAATAATGATTAAGCGGAGATAAAGGGTCTAATTTTAAAGCTTCAGATATATGCTTATATGCAGCCTCCAATTTGCCTTCCAGAGCCAATGTAATAAACAATTTTTGGTGTGCATCTGCATAAGCCGGGCTCAGATCCAGGGCTTTTGACAAATACTTTCTTGCGTTTATAAAATCCCAATCGCGATTAAGCTTATGCCAGCCAAGTGAATGGTAACATTCGGGTAAATTACTATCTAGCTCCATAGCCCTTTTTAGGTAATTCATTCCTTTCTCCAGGGCTTCTTCGGTACGCATGAGTCCGGTAGCAGCCAGCATATTATATCCGTAATGAACATTGGCAAAAGCCAGGGCAAAACCAGGTTGTAGTTCTGTAACCTTTTCAAGAATTGAAATACCTTTATAAATATTATTTTTATTTAACGTATAGAGGTAATGTTTTCCTTTAAGATATAGCTCGTAGGTTTCAACAGGAATTTCGGGAAAGTTTATTAAGTGTTCTTCTATTTCTAAATGTCCAAAATTCTCTCTAATTTGGTCTGCTATTAATAAACTGATTTCATCCTGAAGAACAAAAATATCCTTCAATTCCCTGTCAAAATTTTTAGCCCAAACATGAAATCCAGTTTCAGTATCAATAAGCTGTGCTGTAATTCGTATTCTGTTTTTATCTTTTCTAACACTTCCTTCTAATATAACAGATACACCTAACTGAGTTCCTATTTCCCTAACATCAGCGTTTTGGTTCTTAAATGCAAAAGATGATGTACGGGCCGTGACGTTTAATCCATTTATAGTAGTAAGGGCATTAATTATTTCTTCAGTAATGCCATCACTGAAATATTCATTTTCAGGATCGGCACTCATATTTAAGAAAGGGAGAACAGCTATAGATTTCTCTTTCATTTTTACTGATGAATATTTGCTTTTAACCCACTTAATACGGGAGTAATTAAGGTGATATACTTGAGTTTTTTACGAATATAGACAAAATTACAAAATATTAAATCTTAACAATTAATATATCAAATGCAAATCTGGAAAAAGCAGGAATTTTTAAAGCACGTTTAACAAGTCTAGTTATTACAAGAAAAAAAATAAAATGGCCTAATCTTATCCAAATATAAAATGTACATCGCTTAGCACCGATACGAAATTATCTATTTATTAACATTATAAAACAAATAGTAGTTTCTCAAAACCTCACATCATTCAGGCTGTCATTAGAGTCAAATACTTTTTTAGCATAAGGGCATAGTGGCAGGATCTTTACTTCCTTTTCCCTGGCAAATTCAATTGCCTTCATAACTAATTGTTTGCCATAGCCTTTTCCGCCGAACCTTTCTTCTACACCTGTATGATCTATGATGAATTTGTTTTCACCGGCCCAGGTATAGGTCATTTCGCCAGCTTCTTCATCGTTTTCATAGATTATAAATCTTCCTTTTTTCCCGTTGTCCTCTCTTTCTATTTTCGTCATGACTTATGATTCTTTAATACTTAACGCCGAGGATGGACATTTAGCTACCTGGCTTATAATTTCTGCTGTTGTTGCGTTTTCAGCTTTAATCCAGGGCCTTTCTTTTGGATTATAAACCTGGGGAAGTGTTTTTACACAAATACCGGCATGTATACATTTTTCAGGTTTCCACAAAATGGTTATCTCACCGTTGCTATATTCTTTTACTGTCATTTTTATCTGATTTTCAATTATTATAACTCAGAATAATCTAAGATAAGAATTTCACAAATACGAATAAAGACTTCTGATATTATTCTGATAAAAAGAAGAAGATAATATAATGGAGTGAGAAAAACAGGTTCTCATGAGAACCAGTATTATTTATTTTGAATAAAATATATATTCAAAGAAATTGGGGGATAAAAAAACTTCAGGGTTTGGTTTGGTTTTGAAACTAATTTACTGCTTTATACAGCCACAAGTTATCAGCATCTTCTGCTTGTGTTTCCGGTTCGTCTTTTACAAACTTAATTTTAAGACTCGACGTAGTTAGTTCAAGAACCTCGTAAGTCCGTTTGTAATCACCGGGAAATGTCATGGTAAAAGTACCCTCTTCTTCTTCATACCATGTTCCCGCTACAACACCTTCAACACATACTTCACTGCCTTCCGGTTTATTGTAACTTAAACATTTAGTGCTCCCATCGTCCAAAAGTTCAAAGCTGCTACTATCACAACCAGATGGATTTTCATACTCCGACAGGTTTTCGGCACCCTCCTCATCAATCTTTCCGATTTTTTGGAGTTCCCATTTTGCTTCCAAAGCTGGATCTGTAGATGAATCTTCATCATCTTCACTACAGCCGGCAAACATCATTATTGCCAGGCTAAGTAATCCAATTTTAATTTTCTTCATAATGTTAAATTAATTGGTTTATACTATGTTAGTAACGAAGTAGCACCTAACATATTGTTTTTCAATTAATCACACCGAGAAATAACATATTTCATGCATATGAAGATATTTTATAAAAACAATAAGCACCAGAACTTATCTGATGCTTACTGCTCTCTAATTAACTAATTCAAATTAAATTCCAACTCCTGCATAACTTCTGCAAGCCTCGGCACATTCCTCACAGGCCCGTGCGCATTCCTGGCAATGATCTGCTTCATGTTGAGCACATTCTTCTGCACATTTCATGCATATTTCTTCGCAAAGTGTAACAAGCGACTCTGCGTTTCCGGAGTTAGATGCTATAAGGCTTGCTGTTGTGTAACATATTTTGGCACAATCCATGTCTAACCTTATGCAGTTTACCATCATTTTAATATTTTCTTCATCCAGGCAAGCGTCTGCACACATTTCGCATGCTGCCGCACATTCGGCTAGTTTTCGTAGCAATTCTTTATTATGTTCCATATTTAAAAATTTAATGTTAAAAACAGAGGTCACTATTGACCATTCCATAATTTACAAAGTCTTAAATGATACCTGAAAAAAAACAGGTGAATGGCACACTTTTTTGATGTAATGTAATTGTTAAGTGATTAAACCTGAATAAGATAAAGAGCTTACTTGCTAAACCTTAAAATAAGGTATCCAATAACTCCGGACACAAACGATCCTATTAAAATCCCTATTTTAGATGAATCAATCAGTATTTGATTGTCAGGAAAAGCAAGATTAGCAATGAAGATAGACATTGTAAAGCCTATACCTGCTAAAAAAGCTGTTCCTATAATTTTCGTATTTGAAATACTCCCTGGCAAAACAGCTAAACCTAATTTTACACTTAAGATAGAAAATAATGCAACTCCTATACTTTTGCCAATAATCAATGAGATTATTAGATTTAAGGATAAGGAAAAATCCAGATTGGTTTCTGCCCCAAAATTTATTCCCGCATTTGCCAGGGCAAATATTGGGATTATAAAATATGCAACCCATCCATGTAGTCCATGCTCCAGGTGCTGTAAAGGGGATTGAAATTTATCTGTCCAGTTTTGCAAATCATTAATAAGGTAGATTTGTTTTTTTGTAAGGAGTGGCCTTATTTTGGATGTTGTAGTTTTTTTAAACTTACTAACAATATGACTTAATTCATCAGTATCGGCAGTTTGTCCGGATTTTTGTCTTATTGGAATTGTAAAGGCCATTAAAACACCAGCAATTGTGGGATGTAAACCTGATTTTAAAAACATAACCCATACAATAGTGCCTACCAGGAAAAATAAATACTTATTATACCTACCTTTAAAACTTATGAAACCAAGGAGGATTATCATGATTAGTGAAATAAAAATTAACCCCCAACTTATCTCAGAACTATAAAAAACAGCGATTGTTAAAACTGCACCTAAATCATCTATAATAGCAAAAGCTGTTAGAAAAATTTTCAAAGCAAGAGGTACCCTGCTCCCTAATACTGTTAAAATAGCTAATGAAAAAGCAATATCAGTAGCCATAGGAATCCCCCATCCAGGAGTAGTTTCAGGTTTCTCGTTTAACAATAAAAAGAGCCCTACGGGCACTAAAATTCCTCCTATTGCCGCAAAAAAAGGTAAAGATGTTTTTCTGATTGAGTTTAACTCCCCTAAAAGAATTTCTCTTTTAATTTCGAGTCCTATTAAGAAAAAGAAAATAGCCATCAAGCCATCGTTCACCCAAAGCAATAATGGTTTGTAAATTTGAAAACTTCCGAACTTGACTCCGAATTTATATTTCCATAAGTTCTCATAAAATTCCCCGTAAGGAGAATTGGCCCATATTAAAGCTATTATTGTTACACTTAACAGTAAAATACCACTAAAACTTTCAATCTGTACAAACTTCTCTATTGGTGAAATAAAGACCTTTTTTATTTTTCTTTTGATCAATTTTTAAAAATATTTGTATTTAACATTCATGTGAATTTTGTGTACGGATTCTGTATGTGAAATCTCAGCAGATTATAATAAATGCAAAACTAATAAAAACTTCCTTTTTCCCATATTATTTATCTAAAAAGCCATTCAATAATAAAAAATAATTCTAAAAATGCTGAAATTCTAAAAGCTATAACATGGCCCCGGAGGGAGATTTGGAGACTGCAACCCCTGCGACAAAACAACAAGGATAGTTTTTGAATTAAAAATATCTCTGCAAGGTGAAATGACATATGAAGTGAAGAAAAAATTATGGATAATTCCTATAAATTATTTACTCATAAAAATAGCTCACAAGCTTTCTTTATTTAAGAAATACCACAGATATTTGCAACTTAATAAATCACCATGGAATTGAAGGTAACGCAACGAATTGCTTTAAATATTTATTTCTTTCTTTCAGGATTTTGCTTTTCTACATGGGCATCCCGGATTCCTACTATTAAAACCAATTTTAATTTTAATGAGGCTGAGTTAGGCCATATCCTTCTTGCTATGCCCATAAGTTCTTTAATAGGATTGCCAATTTCGGGCTGGTTAGTAGGGCGGTTTCACAGCCGTGTCCCTTTACTTTTTTCATTCATTTTCTTTTCAATATCATTAATCTTAATTGGGTATGCCAATACTACTTTTACTTTAGTCCTTGCCATCGGTGTGTTTTCATTTTTTATGAGAATACTTAATATTTCAATGAACACTCAAACTATAACTCTTCAAAAAAACTTTAAACGGAAAATAATTGGTTCTTTTCATGGTATATGGAGTACGGGAGGCTTAGCTGGAGTAGGTTTTTCTACCCTTATGGTTAAAACAGGAACATCAATGGAAACACATTTAACAATCGTTGCCGTTTTTACCTTTTTTGCTGCAACTATTGCTTATAATTTTCTAATTAAAGATGACCGTTCTCCCTATGGCAATAAATTAATAATAGGAAAACCTGATAAATTCATACTCTATCTTGGAATGCTTGTGTTTTTTGCTGCTGTTTGTGAAGGAGGAATGTTCGATTGGAGTGGTGTATATTTTAAAGAAGTAATCCGCGAAGAAATATTTACCCTGGGATATCTCATTTTTATGGCATTTATGGCTTTGTCCAGATTTTTTTCAGATAAACTAATAGATGAGATAGGGATGGAAAAAACATACATGGTAAGCGCAGCCTTCATCATGTTAGGAATTGGGACTGCTGTACTCTTTCCTTATTTCTGGCCGGCTATGGTAGGGTTTTGTTTAGTTGGTTTCGGCACAGCATCTATTTTTCCTATGACATTTGCTTTAGCGGGGACTTCGAAAAAATATTCGCCAGGAATGGCTATTTCACTTATTGTTACCTACGGAATAGTGGGAATGCTCATTGGTCCGCCATTAATTGGCTACCTGGCACATGCTTTTAATCTAAGGGTTTCCTTTATCATCTTCATTATTTCGGGTTTTATGCTTATTCCTGTTTCACAGCTTTTTTTCAAGCATCAGAAAAAAGAAGGATAACAAGGTATTAATGTATATTTATGAAGTTTCTTCCGGCAAATTCTTTCTCAAACATCCTGCAATTACAAGCGCAACACCCGAAACAGCTAATGCTTCAAAAACGGCAATATTGGCACTTTTACTGCTGAAAACTATAGGCAGGTGAACGATCCAGAACCACAAAAAAACCATGATTCCTGACAGGAATGCTGCCATTTGTGAGAATCTGTTTATAAACAATCCAATACCTGCGGTTATTAAAGCTATTCCGGTCAACCAGGTCCAGAATATAGCATTCCCGGGAAACCAAACCGGAATTAAAGATGCTACAAAGGCTGTATAAATAAAATGCTGGAGACCTGTAATTATAAAAAATATTCCTAAAGAGATACGGCCACCTACAATGAATTTCTGATTGGAGTTAAAAAACCTTAAAAGGGGTGAAACCTGTCCGGAATCCATTTTTGGAAAAGTGGAAGCCAACGCAAAAGCTCCGCCTGATAAAGTCAATGCTTTGCCTATGTAGGTCCATTCCCCTGAAAGGATGGGGCTTGTAATAACAACAGGGATCAAGCGTAGTAAAGCCCACCCAAAAATCAACACTCCTGCACTAACCAAAGCTAACCGTGCTTTCTTGTGAAATATTGTTACTAATCCAACCACTATAAAAATTACACCTGTAAAATAAGCCCATACTAATTTTCCGGGAAATATTTCCGGCCATTCCGGTGCACGACCCGTTATAAAATCTTCAAAAATGAAATGTTCTATTCCCAATCCGCATAATGCAATGGCAAAAAAGAGTCGCCCTATCATTACAAGTTTTCTCATTCCACTGTATTTTTATATACAAGTTAACAAGAATAACCATTCACATTTTAGGGAGATATAAATGAATAAATTTGACCGTATTTGAACAAATAGATTAGGTGAATTAACTGATATCGGGCCTGTATTGATTTTTAAATGTCTGTTGTGCTTTGAAAATTCTAATTACCAAATTCTCCGCAATCTTTTGAAGGATGGTAAACACCTGCACCTTGCTGATAGACAAGTTCGGCCCCTAAATGTCCGGTATAAAGTAGAAATCCAGATCCGACAAACATCAGTAAAACTACAAGCCATTTTAGCAGACTCCTGAATTTTTTGATAAATTCTGTGGAAAGTATTATTATGGCTATAAACGCTGATGTAAAAATCCATGTAGTGGTATACGATGCATTTTCATGACTTTTTAATACTGTGGGATCGCAAATTTTCCTCCCTACTACTCCATCAGCCAAATCTCCTGTATAAATAGCTGCCCAGGCACCAATGACACCAATGAGCAAGAGGATGTTCCCTCCCTTATTTAAATATTCTTTTTTGAGGATTCTTTCAAAAAGTTTAAAAAAAGTAGCTACAAGTAACAAAGCTATTGGCAAATGGACGGAGAGTGGATGCCATATCTCCGTCCGCCAAAATTCTGGCACTTCTTGCATATTATTCTTGTATTTCTACAGATATGGGATCCAGGCGATTACCTACTTTTTCTACTTGCACTTCTACTTTTTGATTTGCCTGTAAGGTAGAAAAGTCAACAGTTTCCCCATTTTTTGTTAGTGTCGTGGTATCTGTAAAATAAAGTTCCAGTGTTTTACCATCTGTTGTTTCTACATAAATTTCAGTTTTCTCTGCTTCCACTTTTTTTATGGTTCCTTCATAGGTGCCGGAATCTACAACATCTGTTTTTTCTCCACAAGCAATAATAAGAGTTAAAACAGCAATTATACTAAAAGCTTTTAAAAATAATTTTTTCATAATTCTCTATTTTATATGTTTATTAATTAAATATTGTACTCAAATTTACTTTCTTATTTTAACAATCCGGTTATTCTCTTTATTAAAATTAATGCAAATTTTAACTTTTAGCATAAAAAAGCGGGCCTATGGTTTAGTATCCATAAGCCCGCAGCTTATTAAAAATGATCCGGGTAAACCATTTTTTTAAATTACTACATTACTTATATTAGTTATATTAAAAACTTATCACTGCTTCAACAACTACCCCGCCAAATTCTGCTCCCTGGAATCTTCCAGTCCAGGCATCACCGTTATAGTCTTGTTTAACATATTCTATTTTTGTTAATATATTTTTGGACATAAACCATCCTGCACCTATGTTAAACCTGCTTATTTCCAAATCTTCAGTTGCACTATCCCTCATTTTACCGCTAACAGTATTATATCTTGCTCCCAGGTAAAAATCTTCATTATTACCAAATCGGTAAAGTAATTCGGCTGCTATTTGGGTAAAGTCACCTTCTTCGTCGGTGGGCTCAGTAAATTCATTACCACCATTTGCCAGTTCATAAATTCCGAAGAATTCAAATCCTTTGTACTTAACAAATGGGTTAACTTGAATAGCAGTAAGTTTAGTAAACCTTGCATTATATCTTCCTTCAAAATTACCTCCTTCTGCTTCAGCATCTCCAACTGGTACTGTTTTCATTACATTGTAATATCTACCTCCTGCCCGGTCACCTCCATAAAGCCATGTACCGGTAGTAGTTCCTCCATTAGTGTACCAAGAACCGGTTAGTCGTACTCTCAGATCTTCATTAAGCTGACTGTCATACCCCAATTTACCATAAAATGAAGGCTTGTTGTCGCTATTGTCGTTTACTACTACGTTTTGGTTCAGTTTCCCATTAGTTACACCTAAAACACCTAACCATCCGTTGTATTGTACTGTCACTTCGCCAAAAGCTTCCGTAGAAAAGGCATCCATAATATAATTCCCAACAAACGGGTTAAATATAGCCCTGGCGTTATCGGATCTTCTAAAATGAGCATCTCCATAGTTAAATTCATCCAATCCTATAGTAATACTTGTATACTGCATTAATTCTTCCAGAAATCCTGGACTAATAAAATCAAGTTTGTCAATTTGTATGTGTCCGCCTTTTATCCAGGCTTCGTTATGGTGCTTTGATGATAAATAGGTTCTAAGGTGCATTCTTACACCGTCTAATAGTTGTACATCAAGGTTGAGGTTTGCTGAAGGTAAATTAAAATCGTTTCCTAGTTCTACCAGGTTATCTGCCGTGTTGCTTTGGTCTAATGCCTGAAACTGCATGGCAAAATCACCTCCCACATGTACTTTCATACCTTCAAAAACTGTTGAATCGTTCTTTTGGGGTTCAAATACATTTATTCCATTTTTATTGTTTGGTCTAAAAAATTGTAATTCTGTTTGAGCTTGTACTATCCCTGAGAAGCAAAACATTAGCGATAGTATGCCTCCTTTTAATAAATAAGTTATTGTTTTCATCTTGTAATTCATATTAAGGGTTGATAATTATTTATATATTATTTTGTAACTAATTGTTATTTCATTTCCTGTTTTCATTGCGCCGAACATGAAAGAAGGTGGTTCTACACTAAAATCTGTCATTTTAAGGTCTGTTTCACCAGAACAGATGTGGGTTCCACTTCCTGTATTCTCACATTTAGCTTCTACAGTTTTTTCTTTAGTAACACCTGCAATAGTTAGCATACCTTTAATTTTCATAAGGTGTGTGTTACCTTCTTTTTTGATTATTTCATAAGAAGTAGATTTAAATTTAATTTTAGGGTGTTCAGAAGTTTTAAGGGCTTCGTACGCATTTCGGTCTAGTTTTTTATTGTCACTTTTTAAAGTTTCGGTTTCAAGTGAAAATGAAATTGAAGTTAAATGAAGAGGATGATCTGCTGCATCTAACTTAAATTCTGCCTCATTTTCCATTTGTGATGAAACCATTTCCCAATCGTGTAAAGTGGAGGTTCCATTTACTTTTACAAAAGAGCCTTCCGTAGCTTGTAGTTTTGTTTGCCCAAACAGAAGGATTGGAAGCAAACTCAACATAATAATGAATAATGTTTTTGTGTATATAGTTTTCATGATAAAAGTTTTTTTCTGCTGTTATATGGGACAAAAATAAGGTAGGTACCTTTTAATAAATATGATATATATCATAGATGTCGGAGAGATTATAAAATGTAAGCAGAGTAACAGTTAATTTTTATCTAAAAACCGAAGTTGTGTTATTCTAAGAGTGCGTTACATATTAGTTTTTAGCTTTAATAAAATTTTTTTAAATTTAAATTAAGTCGAATGATTAACTCTAAGAACCAAATATGTCAAAATCAGGCCCTATTGTTATAGTTGAAGACGATGCAGATGATAAAGAAATTTTTGAATCCATTGTACAGGATTTAAATCTTAAAAATGAAATAATGTGGTTTACTGAAGCTAAAAGTGCTTTTTCCTTTTTAAAAACGACCGACAAAAAAGTTTTCCTGATTTTTTGTGACATAAACCTACCGGGAAAGAATGGGATCGAATTTAAACGGGAAATAGATGCAGACCCCAAACTGCGGAAAAAGAGTATTCCATTTGTGTTTTTGTCTACGCAAGCCAACAAACATGATATAGAAATAGCTTATGTTAAAATGACTGTACAGGGATTTTTTAAAAAAGGTAACAACTATAATGAAATGAAAGCAATGCTTAAAAACATATTTGAATACTGGAAGAATTCATTGCATCCCAATACATAAATAAAAGCGGATATTGTTTATTCCAGCACAATGGGCAATTCGTGCTGACGGCTCCCGTCCTTCGCACTCGTCTCAAACAATATAAGCATAAGCGTTGAATTTGGCCTTTGTTTTTCTACTTCTACCTCAAACTTAAACTTACCCCATTCAGGTGCTCCGGCATCTGTCATTTCAAACCCTTTTGCTAACTCATTATGGCCATCCTCAACCACCCATCCAAAATTTGCTTCGAATATCTGGCCTTGGCCTTCAATCATAAATTTGTTTACATCCACTTTATTAACGGTCACTTCTTTAAATCGTTCGTTGGAATAACTAGTAACCAACAATGAATCCATTTGTTTTTCACTTGTTATTGGGGTCGAATCAATTCTATTTTCCTGAGGAACAGAAACAGAATCTGTTTTAATATTCTTTGGGTTCCTGTTACAAGACACAAAACAAACTATGATAAATAATACATAACTAAATCTCATATATATTCTTTTATAATTTATAATCCAAACTCCGCTTGGGTTTATTTAATAAAAGGTTGTAAATTAATTTCTTTAAGTTTCGGGTTCTCTTCTACTATTCTATAAAAGGTATTCATTTTGATTTTTTTAAATACTTGTTGAGTTCCGCTGCCTGCCCAGGTCACTTTTAATTGTAATAATTCAGAAGCCTTTCCTAAACCAATTTCAGCCCTTAACGTAGAGCTTCCGAAACTTCCTCCTGAACTAATTGTATGAAAAATTTTTCGTTCCTGCCCATCCTCCAAAACGGTAACTTCTATTTTACTTCCGATAGCCGATCGGTTAGCCTTGGTTCCTTCTAAAATAAAAGTTACCCAGTTATTCTCATCCTGGTAAGGATTTATATAGAGTGAATTAAAAAAAGTATCACCATCAAAAGCTCCACCCATAACAACATGTATATCCTGATCGCCATCGTTATCAATATCAGAAAAGGAAACCCCATGCCCTTTTTGAATATTACCAAACCCTCCGGCCGTCGTTACATCCTGAAAAGTTTCTCCTGAATTATTTCTGAAAACCCTGTTTGGGATAATGGATTGAAAGCTAGGTGCTCCGGTACCAAGATATATATCCGGATAACCATCATTGTCCAGATCTCCATAATTAGCACCCATGGCAAATCCTATTTTGTTCAGTCCGGCATCATCAGAAACATCCGTAAAAGTACCACCGTTGTTTTTATAGAGACGCATGGTTTCTGCATGATGAGGTTTATCAAAATATTCATTTACAATATCTGGTATAATCGAATTAGTGCCTCTCTCATACCCGGCTACAAAAATATCTGTCCATCCATCATTATTATAGTCAAAGGCCCAGGTAGGAAAACTGGAAAATTTCTCATCCAGTCCTAGACTGTCCCCAACTTCAATAAAACGTACATTCCCCTCATCATCAAGTCCGTTATTCTTAAACAATAAGTTTTTTTTGGATGAGAACAAATTGGATACATATATATCCACCCACCCATCATTATTAAAATCTGCTGCTGTAACTCCTTTTACATAATAGAAATCTTCAGGGTTACTCATAGTAACTCCTGCGCTGATCGCATTATCAGAGAAACTACCGTCACCTTTGTTTATGTATAATTCACTTGGGTATATCCTATCTTCTTCAGATTCATTCCCAATAAACAGATCAATCCATCCATCATTATTAAAATCAGCCCAGACTGCCGCCTGGGTGGGATGAAAAGAAAGTAGACCTGCTTCTATAGTTACATCCGTAAAAGTATTGTCTCCATTATTTTTTAACAAGGAGTTTGGTTGTTTGCCATAATGTTCCATCCAGGCACCCCTGAGAATGAATACATCTAAGAAGCCATCGTTATTGTAATCTGCATGAACCATATTTAATCCACCACCAACATCCATTAAACCTGCTGTTTCGGTTTTTTCAGTAAAACTCCCATTGCCATTATTTATAAAGTATCTAATATTTTGAGTCATAAACCAGCTAGAAACCATAACGTCCAACAAATTATCGTTATTGAAGTCATCTACTATCCCACCGCCTGCCAGTTCATTAACATGTAACCCTAATTTTGGTGCAATGTCTTTAAATTTTTTTATGGGATATTCCGATTGAAACACACTATCAGGGATTCGCCATTTTTCCGGAACCTTTGATGGATACTCACCTAATGTCATATAGGCAATATTTAAAAGCCAAAGACTATTGAAGTCATGGTTATTCCTGCTTAAAAAATCTTCATAAAGCATAATTGCTTTCCTGGAACCTTCTTGAGCATGGTGGTATCCTTCCGGATTTATGGGGATAATACAGGATGCCGCAGCATCGTGATGATGAATACAGTTTTCCTGTTCCCCTAATCGCATATAGGCCAGGGCCAGTAAAGAACCTATGCTTTCTTCTTCGTGAGAATCTAACGTATATCTTAAGGCATCTTTCTTACTTTTTTCAAGTAAGGGTTCCAATATTTTAATAGCATCCTTAGTTGTTCCCGCATATAACAAAGCCTCTGCTTTTTTTAAAATATAACGGTCTTTCTGATTATCTGGAACTACAGCAGAAATACTGTCAAAATATGCCACCCTGGCCGAGGCCAGGTAAATATTATCATGAATAAAAAAATGTTCTTTTGCGGTTTTTTTAAGCAGATCATGCATGGTTGGCTCTTTCTCTCCACATCCTATTACGATTACCAAAAGAAACATAATCTTTAAAAAAGTAAATGTTTTTACCATCTTTAATACATAGTTGTTAATTTTTTACTTTAGAAGTAAAATTTAATATCATTAATGTGATTAACACCTCTTCTAAATATATACAACCTTTAAATATTTTCGCCTTTCTAACATGTTCCGAAAGTTGTCAATAGACACCTGGTATGTGTAATAATTAACTATCTTAATATTATTTAATAAAAGGTTGCAAATTAATTTCTTTAAGTTGCGGGTTTTCTTCTACTATTCTATAAAAGGTATTCATTTTAATTTTTTCAAATACTTGTTGAGTTCCGCTGCCGGCCCAGGTCACTTTTAATTGTACTAACTCAGAAGCTTTTCCTAAACCAATTTCAGCCCTTAACGTAGAGCATCCGAAACTTCCTCCTGAGCTAATTGTATGAAAAATTTTTCGTTCCTGCCCATCCTCCAAAACGGTAACTTCTA
>CALGUD010000058.1 GCA_937901915.1 uncultured Flavobacteriaceae bacterium | reverse complement strand
TTTTTCCCGCTTCATAGGAATGGATATGTCCGGAAGGCAGGGTGCTTCCATACACTTTGCCCGCATGTTCGACCATGGTCCAGGCCCGACGGTATTTCACGTCCGCCGTCTTGTCCAATTGGTCCATCCGCCTCCAGAGGGTGTCCCCTTCATATACATAGACTTCGGCCAATGGCAGCGTCCCGCCCAACAGCTGTCCGTTGTAAACAATCAGCCCCATTACTTCCAGCTCTTCACCCAGGCGCCCGGTATCCTTCCAATTATCATCGCCCTGATAAACAAATACCCGCCCACTTGGCCAAGTAGAAACATAGAGTTGACCCTGATACACAGCGAAGCCATAGGTTTGGGTATTGTCTTTACCTACCGGACCACAGTTCACCCAGTCCTTCCCGTCGTAGCGGTAAACACTCCCCGAATCATAGCTTGTGGCGAATAGATAACCATCATAAACCGCAAAACTTTGAATCCTTTTTCCGTCAGGCGTCCCACAATCCTCCCATTGACCATCCGTCTTGTACCTGTAAAACCCAGGTGAATATAATGAACTTGCGTATAACTCACCTTGGTAAACCACCAGTCCCATGATGGCTTCTACCCCTGGAAGCTGTCCGAAATCCACCCATTCTCCCGGCTTCTCGTAACGGAAAACCCGGCCTCCGATTGCTGTGTTTTCGGAAAGCTCAATATTAATAACCGGATCTATCAATAATTTTAAAGTTAATCATTACCTGGAAAAAGAATATGACCTCGTTATAAATTATTATAGCGAAAAGACATTACCACTTTTGTTAGTGTCAGCCCTTGCAAATGCGAGATTCAGAATCGGATTAGGACAGGATAATACTGATTTTAATGATTTAACACTGAAGGGGCCAATAAACGATTTTGAATATTTTAAAGAAGAGTTGGTTAAATACCTGAAAATTTTAAACAAAAAATAATGACTAGGTTAGTAGGAACAGGAGTAGCACTGGTAACACCTTTTAAAAATGATTTAAGTATAGACCTGGAGGCCTTGGAAAACATTGTTAACCACGTGATCAAAGGAGGTGTAGAGTATATAGTTGTATTAGGTACAACAGCAGAGTCTTCTACATTGTCTAAAAGTGAAAAGGAAACAGTAAAACAAACAATAATTAAAGCCAACGCAGGGAGAGTTCCTTTGATGTTAGGTTCAGGAAGTAATAATACGGCAGAAGTTGTAAATGATTTAACAACCTCAGACCTTAGTCATTTTGATGCCATATTATCGGTGTCACCATCTTACAATAAACCCACCCAGGAAGGTATATATCAACACTACAAGGCTATTTCGGAAGCAACAGACAAGCCGATAGTACTTTATAATGTTCCGGGAAGGACGGCATCAAACATTTTGCCTCAAACAGTTTTCAGGCTTGCAAATGATTTTAAAAATATAATAGGTATTAAAGAAGCTGCAGGCGATATGGTTCAGGCGTTGCGGTTGCTAAAAGACAAGCCTAAAGATTTTATGGTGATTTCGGGTGATGACATGCTCACCTTACC
Source organism: uncultured Flavobacteriaceae bacterium (assembly GCA_937901915.1). Taxonomy (GTDB): domain Bacteria; phylum Bacteroidota; class Bacteroidia; order Flavobacteriales; family Flavobacteriaceae; genus Abyssalbus. The sequence continues at coordinate 11,550 of CALGUD010000058.1, read as the reverse complement.
AATAACACTTGCAGGCGGTTCGGGAGTAATATCGGTAATAGGACAAGGGTTCCCAGTGGAATTTTCTGGGATGGTGAGATCGGCCCTACGAGGAAATATTGATGAGGCTACTCATATTCATTACCAATTGATGAATGTTATTGATTATATTTTTGAAGAAGGTAATCCTGCAGGTATTAAGTCTGTATTGCAACAGTTTGGGTTATGCAAAGAAGTTGTCAGGCTACCTTTGGTTTCTGTATCGGCTCCATTAAAACAAAAAATAGCGCAATTTATATCAGTTCTCCAAGAAAGTTAACATTTGTTTAGTAGAGGAAAACTAATAAACAGGCTAATTTAGCGTTTGTAACGTTAATGAAATTTTTGTTTTTAATTGTCATATATTTGACTAATTTTGCCGGATGAATAAAAAGTTAAAACTTTTAGCATTATTAATTGTAGGTATAGTCCTGACTTCATGTAGCGAGTATCAGAAAGCTTTAAAAAACGAAGACGTTAAAGTTAAATATGAAGTGGCTGAGAAGCTTTATGAAGAGAAAAAATATAAAAAAGCTATCAGGCTATTTGAACAGATTTCACCCAATTATACCGGAAAGCCACAGGGTGAGCGAATTTACTATTTCCTGGCCAATTGTTATTTTAATGTAGAAGATTATTACCTTGCAGCGTATCAGTTTGAAAGATTTGCCAAGTCATATCCTAAAAGTGAAAAAGTGGAAGAGGCCTTGTATAAAAATGTACTTAGTCAATATAAACTTTCGCCTAAGTATAGCATAGACCAGACGGAAACGGTAACAGCTCTTGAAAAGATGCAAGTTTTTATCAACAAGTACCCTGAATCGGAGTTTTTGGATGAGGCCAATAAAATGTCGGCAGAATTAAGGACAAAACTAGAAAAAAAGGCATTTGAAATAGCAAAACAATACAATACAATACGGGATTACAAAGCTGGTGCAAAAGCATTAGATCTGTTTTTATCAGAATATCCCGGATCACCTTTTAGGGAAGAAGCATTATATCAAAAATTTCTATCATATTATTATCTGGGAATGAACAGTATTCTTGCCAAACAGGAAGAACGTTTAAATGAAGCAATAAACTCATATAATTCGTTTAAAAAATTCTATCCCGGATCAGAATTTATGAAAGAGGCAGATAGAATGTTGGAAAACATTAATAAAGAACTGGAACGGTTTAATAAAAACACATAATGAGAGATTTAAGAAAAAGCGAAGCACCTGTATCAAGTGTCACTTACAACAGAAACGAAGTTGATGCCCCTACAGAAAATATTTATGAAGCAATTTCTATTATTGCAAAACGAGCCATTCAAATCAACTCTGAAGTAAAAAAAGAATTGATCGAAAAGCTGGAAGAATTTGCTACCTATACCGATAGTCTGGAAGAAATTTTTGAAAACAAAGAGCAGATCGAAGTTTCAAAATTTTACGAAAAACTTCCAAAGCCTCATGCAATTGCTATACATGAGTGGTTAGAAGATAAAATATACTACAGGAATACAGAAGAAAAATAATGTCTGTTTTAAGCGGTAAAAATGTACTTTTAGGCATAACGGGAGGCATTGCCGCTTATAAGACTGCAGCTTTAGTCCGATTGTTTATAAAATCGGGGGCAAGCGTTAAAGTTGTGATGACAGAAAGTGCAAAAGACTTCATTACTCCTTTAACGCTTTCTACTTTATCAAAAAATCCTGTTTTATCCTCATTCATAAATGATGATGAAGAAAATACTGTTTGGAATAATCATGTAGAATTAGGATTATGGGCAGATATAATGCTCATAGCCCCTGCTACAGCCAATACTTTATCTAAAATGGCCAACGGTATAAGTGATAATCTTCTTTTAGCCACCTACTTATCAGCCAAATGCCCGGTATATTTTGCTCCTGCCATGGACCTCGATATGTACAAGCACAAGTCCACCCAAAATACCTTTAACACCTTAAAAAGTTTTGGAAATATAATGATCCCGGCTTCTCATGGAGAACTTGCCAGTGGATTGGTAGGCGAGGGCAGGATGGCCGAACCGGAAGAAATTATCAGCTTTATTGAAGCAGATGTTCTTTCCAAACTTCCGTTGAAAAATAAAAAAGTACTAATTACTGCGGGCCCTACTTTTGAGGCTATAGACCCGGTACGCTTTATAGGTAATCACTCTTCGGGTAAAATGGGTTTTGAATTGGCTGTCGAAGCATCTAATCTTGGAGCAGAAGTTTTTTTAATAACCGGACCCACTCACATCAGTATACAACACTCTTTAATTCATGTAACAAGAGTAACTACTGCTGAAGAAATGTACCAGAAAGCACATGATGCATATAGTAATGTTGACATTGCAATATTAGCAGCAGCAGTTGCAGACTACAAGCCAAAAAAGAGTGCTACTGAAAAAATTAAAAAAGACGATACATCCCTAACAATAGAATTGGAATTAACAAAAGATATCCTGGCTTCTTTGGGAGATATAAAAAAACATCAATATTTGGTAGGGTTTGCTTTAGAAACCACAAATGAAACAGAAAATGCAAAAGCCAAACTTTTTAAAAAGAATCTGGATGCCATAGTCCTTAATTCCTTAAACGATGAAGGTGCGGGATTTGGTAATTCCACAAATAAAATTACTTTTATAGATAAGGAATTAAACATAATACCGTTTAATTTAAAGTCAAAGGCCGACGTTGCCAAAGATATTTTTAATGAAATTATTAAAAGATTTGATGTCTAGAATTGTATTAATACTGTTGTTAATTAACGTATTTATCGTAAATGCGCAGGAACTTAATTGCAATGTTACAGTTAATGCAGACCAGGTAGGCCAAACAAATCAGCAAGTTTTCAGAACGCTGGAAAAGTCTTTAAATGATTACATTAATAAGACAAAATGGACAAGCAAGGAATTTTCCATTAATGAGCGTATTACCTGTAATATGCTTCTGACAATTACCGGTTATGACAGTAACCAGTTTGAAGGAAACATACAAATACAGTCCAACAGGCCGGTTTTTAATTCAACTTATGAAACCCCGGTATTTAATTATCAGGATAAACAATTTAGCTTTAGTTACCTGGAATTTGAGCCGCTGTTTTATAACAAAAATGCTTTTGAGTCTAACCTTGTGTCGGTCATAACCTATTATGTATATATAATCCTGGGAATTGATGCTGATACTTTTGCACTACAGGGAGGCACCGATTATTTTAACCAGGCCCGTGAGATTGTTAATTTAGCTCAAAGTAGCCGTTACAGCGGATGGAAACAAATTGACGGCAACAGAACACGTTGGGAACTTATAGACAATATATTGTCCAATACATTTGTAGAGTACAGGCAGGCTATGTATGAATATCATAGATTGGGATTGGATGTGATGGCAGAAAACACACAGGAAGGAAAAGATGCGATATCAAACAGTATCATTTTACTGGGAAAACTCAATAACAAGCGACCAAATTCTTTTGTGATGCAAACTTTTTTTGATGCCAAAGCCGACGAAATCAGGGATGTTTTTGCTGATGGTCCCAAAGTAGACATTCGGAGTTTAAAAACCACACTGGAAAGAATTGCACCACTATATGCATCGAATTGGTCAGATATAAAATTTTAAAGTTTTTTTCCATTTCTGTATTAACTATATTTGAAAGGTTAAAAAGTTATCCGATTGTTAACATCACTATCCATAAAAAATTACGCATTAATTGATAATCTCCAGGTAAAATTTGGAGATGGTTTAACCATTATAACTGGTGAAACCGGCGCCGGTAAGTCCATTTTACTGGGAGGGCTGGGATTAGTGCTAGGTAAAAGGGCCGATTTAAACAGCCTTAAAAATAAAGAAGAAAAATGTATTGTTGAAACCGAGTTTTCTATAAACAACTATAATCTCGAAGGGTTTTTTAAGGAAAATGATCTCGATTTTGAAAAAAACACACTCATAAGACGCGAAATTCTTCCCAGTGGCAAATCCAGGGCATTTATTAATGACACACCTGTTAACCTAGATGTATTATCTTCTTTGGGTGAAAGATTGATCGATATTCACTCGCAATACCAAACCCTTCAATTAACAGGTAACGACTTTCAGTTTCAGGTTATAGATGCAGTAGCAGGTAATGCCGACATTCTAAGTGAATACCAGGAAAAGTTAAGAGAATATCTTAAAACAAAATCTGCATTAAAAAAACTTATTGATTTTCAGCAGGAAGCCGATAAAGAACAGGATTATAATTCATTTTTATTAAAAGAACTACAGCAGGCAAACCTTACTGAAGGTATGCTGTCTGAGCTGGAAGCTACATACGAAAAACTGAATAATATTGAAGAAATAAATGAGCGGATCTCCCATTCACAACAACTATTGGGAGAAGACCAAATAGGGGTTATCTCTTCTTTAAATGAATTAAAATCCATTTTTCAAAAACTTGCCGGATATGGGCAACAATATGAAAATTTATCAGTAAGGGTACAATCAACCTTTATTGAAGTGGATGATATTTATACTGAAATACAACAACTTGGTGAAAATCTCGAGGCTGATCCGAAACTGTTGGAAGAAGTAAACAATAAGCTGCAAACTATTTATAACCTTCAGAAAAAGCATAATGCATTAGATGTAGCCGAACTTATAAGTATCAAATCCGACCTTGAAGAAAAAGTAGCCATTACAGAAAACCTTGAGTCAGATATTAAAGAAAAACAGCTTCAGGTATTTAAATTTGAAGAAGAACTGGATTCAATCGCTCAAAAAATTCATGATAAACGTGAGTCTGTAATACCAACACTTACACAATATCTGGAAAATTTACTAGGGGAATTGGGAATGCCCAATGCAAAATTTAAGATTGAAGTAATATTTTCAGACCTATATCATCCTAACGGCAAAGATGAGTTGTCATTCCTTTTTTCGGCAAATAAGGGTACTGCCTTTGGCGAAATAAAGAAAGTAGCTTCAGGTGGAGAATTGTCAAGGATTATGCTTTGCATTAAATCGTTATTAGCACAACATATGAATTTGCCAACCATTATGTTTGATGAAATAGACACCGGGGTTTCTGGAGAAATTTCTAATAAAATGGGAGATATTATGCAGCAAATGAGTAAAAGTATGCAGGTTTTCAGCATTACCCATTTACCGCAAATCGCTGCAAAAGGTAATGCGCATTTTAAAGTTTATAAAGAAGATGAACAGGAAATGACATCAACAAGAATGAAAGTATTGACTAATGATGAGCGAATATTGGAAATAGCAGAAATGCTTGGGGGTAAGAACATTTCAGATTCAGCCCTGGCACATGCAAAGCAATTACTATACTAATCGAAATTAAAATCGTATCCCGATAATTATCGGGACGTAAATCTAAATTAATATCTTTGAAAACTGTTAGGAAATAAAACATAAAACCGAAAAAACAAAAACATGTCATACAACTTATTAAAAGGAAAAAGAGGGATTATTTTTGGAGCTTTAGACGAGAATTCCATTGCATGGAAAACCGCGGAAGCAGTAAATGAAGAAGGTGGAAAATTTGTTCTTACCAATGCTCCCATTGCAATGAGAATGGGCCAAATCAATAAACTCGCCGAAAACACAGGATCCGAAATTATTCCGGCAGATGCTACCAGCATGGAAGACCTTGAAAACCTTGTAGAAAAATCCATGGAAATTCTTGGCGGAAAATTAGATTTTGTATTACACTCTATAGGCATGTCGGTAAATGTTAGAAAAAACAGGCATTATACAGATGAGAATTATGATTTCACTCAAAAAGGATGGGATATTTCGGCACTTTCTTTTCATAAAGTTTGCCAGACTTTGTATCAAAAAAAAGCAATGAACGAATGGGGTAGCATAGTGGCACTTACATACATGGCAGCTCAACGCGTTTTCCCTGATTACAATGATATGGCCGATAATAAAGCCTATTTAGAATCGGTAGCGCGAAGTTTTGGCTACTTCTTTGGTAAAGAGTATAAAGTACGTGTAAACACCATATCACAATCGCCTACACCAACCACAGCAGGGCAGGGGGTTAAAGGCTTCGGAGGTTTTATTTCATATGCAGAGAAAATGTCGCCTTTAGGAAATGCAACAGCACAGGAATGTGCTAATTATACTGTGTCGCTATTTTCAGACCTTACAAGAAAGGTGACCATGCAAAACCTGTTTCATGATGGTGGTTTTTCAAATACTGGCGTAAGCAATGAAGTTATAGAAAAGTTTACAGATTAGATAAATTTCACATATATCACGAGGTTGTCTAAAAAGGCGAATATGAATTTGCATGTCAGGTTGAGCGCAGTCGAAACCTAATTAAAAACAGGTTGTTGTAGTTCTCGACTGTGCTTACGCTAAAGCTTCAGCGACACGCGTGCGCTCAACCTGACAGCCCTAATTGCCTTTTTAGACAGCCTCTTTTAATTTCCATACATTTGCTTTATGCAATTGAGTTTTTCTTTTATAATACCCGTATACAACAGGCCCGATGAAATAAAGGAGCTCCTTGAAAGTTTAACTGAACAAACTTTTAAAACCCCTTTTGAAGTCGTTATTGTGGAAGATGGTTCTTCACTACCCTCTGATAAAATTGTAGAGCACTACAATGATAAATTACAGTTGTCTTACTTTTATAAGCAAAATTCAGGACCGGGAGATTCCCGTAATTATGGTATGAAGCTGGCAAAGGGCAATTATTTTCTTATCCTGGATTCAGATTGTATTCTGCCCCCTCAATATCTTGAAGAGGTAAATGCATCACTTCAAAGCGAATATGTAGATTGTTTTGGCGGGCCTGATACAGCACATACTTCTTTTTCCGCATTACAGAAGGCAATAAACTATAGTATGACTTCTATTTTTACCACAGGTGGCATTAGAGGCAGTAAGAAGGCCATTAATAAATTCCAACCCAGAAGTTTCAATATGGGTATTTCTAAGGCTGCTTTTGAGGCCTCAGGCGGATTTGGTAAAATACACCCGGGAGAAGACCCCGACCTTACTATCCGTTTGTGGAAAGCCGGTTATAACACCAAGTTTATAGAAAAAGCTTTTGTTTTTCATAAACGCCGTATTTCATGGAAAAAATTTTATCAGCAAGTTCATAAATTTGGGTTAACCCGTCCTATCCTTAATTCCTGGCATCCGGAGACAAGAAAAGTAACGTATTGGTTTCCGGCTGTTTTTATATTAGGTTTGTTTTTTTCTGTCGTGGCATATTTTTTAGGTTTTAAATATGCTTTATTCCTTTATTGTGGATATTTTATTTTAATCTTTATGGATTCTTTGTTAAGAAATAAAAGCCTATTAATAGCTTTAATGAGTATTTTAGCAGTAGTTATTCAATTTTATGGATATGGTACCGGGTTTGTTAAATCAACTTTTTTAATTAATTTACTAAACAGAAATCCACAAAAGGTATTTCCGAAACTATTTTTTAAATAACCAATGTTAACATCTCTAAAAAAATATTTCGCAGGGGCTGCAAAACGAAAAAAAATGGGAATTTTTATGGTTTTTGCTCTGTTCTCCTTTTTAATGTGGTTTTTAATTAAATTATCAGAAGACTATACTTATAAGGTAACTTTTAAAGTAAATTACAAAAATATCCCTGACGATAAATTACTATTGAATACCCCTCAGGGTACTATAGATGCAATTGTGAGTGCCTCAGGATTTAAAATTTTTAATTACAATCTGTTTAAAAGAAACATAAATATTGATTTGTCAGCTTATGATGACACGGAAAAAGGTTTTTATTTAGTGGAGAGTGATCTTGAACAAGAAATTGAAAGTCAATATAACGAATTGCCTCTGAGAAGGGTATTAACAGATACTATTCATATTCAGTATGGAGTTAATAAAGAAAAGTATGTAAAAATTGTACCCGACATGAACCTGGATTTTGAAAGCGACTATGAGCTTTATGAAGATGTTAAGGTTGTTCCGGATTCTATGTGGATTTTAGGGCCTGAAAATATTGTTGATAGCATAAGTATTTTAAAAACTGTTGAGTACACTGGCAATGATATTAACGCAAACATTAATACCACACTTGCTATTGCCTTACCGGAACATAGCGATCGGCTGAATTTTCAGACCAAAAATGTAAATGTGAGTGCTAGGGTTGAAAAATTTTCCGAAAAAATAATAAAGACTACAGTTATAGTAAATAATGTGCCCGACAGTTTATCTGTTCGTACTTTTCCAGCCACTGTGAACATATTGGTAAGGACAGCCTTGAAAGATTTGAAAAAAATTACTCCGGAAGACTTTGTAGTAGTAGGCAATTATGAAACTCCTACTGCAGAAAACAAGTTAAAACTAAAGATAGACCAGGCTCCGGATATAGTTGGTGAGGTAAAATTGCAGATAGAAGAAGTGGAATTTTTGGTAAAAAGGAAATGATAGTTTGTTTAACAGGAGGTATTGGCAGCGGAAAAACAACTGTAGCAAATTTTTTTGGAAATTTAGGGGTTCCGGTTTATGTATCAGATATTGAAGCAAAAATTTTAATGGAAACTTCCAACCAGATAAAAAAGGAAATTATTCAGGAGTTCGGAAAAGAATCTTATATTAATAATAAACCTGATAGAAAACGCCTTGCTTCTGTAGTTTTTAATAATAAGGAAAAGTTACAGAAATTAAATGCAATTATACATCCCGTGGTTGCTCAGCATTTTAAAGATTGGTATAAAAAACAGGACTTTAAATATGTAATAAAAGAATCCGCTATTTTATTTGAAAATGGTATCTATGGTGATTGTGGTAAAATAATACTGGTGACCGCCCCAACAGAAGAAAGAATAAAACGTGTAATGAGTAGGGATAATGTAAAGAAAAAAGATGTTTTGCTAAGAATGAAGAATCAATGGACAGATAAAGAAAAGAAAAAATTTTCTGATTTCACAATTAGAAATACTTCTATAGATAAAACCCTATTACAGGTGAATAAAATCCATCAGGAACTCCTAAAAACAGTAAAATAGGCTAAATTTTAACATTTTTGTTAACATTAGGTTAAAAGGTTAACATCCCTTAATTTAAAACTTTAATTTTGGTCAAGTGAATAAGCGATTGTTTGTTTTATTGGTTATTTTAATGAGTCTTTCACTCATTGGAATAATTTTCGTGCAAGGGTATTGGATAAAAACTGCGGTTGATAATAAAGAAGAGCAGTTTTCAATGAATGTAAACCAGATATTAAAAGAAGTATCTGATGAGTTACAAATAATTGAAATGAGGGAGTTTGTTGATATACTTCTTCAAAATGATACCATAGATCCGACAGTATCTGAAATATCGAAGCTTTTTGTGATCCAAACCGATAGTAGGACCAACGAAAAATTCATTTATTCACATGGAGTTTTGGAAGAAAATTATGGAATTTCATCCACGTTCTTTGAAAATATAGGTGTTGATAGTATCAACTTAAAAAAATTAATAAGTAAAAGAGAAAGCACTACTATTAGTGAAATTCCCGATGAAAATGGAAACCTGGAAACTATTTCCAAAAGTGTTAAGGAAATAGGTCAGCTCAATGAAATAGACAGGGCTTTATTTGAAACTTCTTATAAAGATATTGCAAAGCGATTCCCAATACATCAAAGAGTCTCTGTCAAAAGAATTGAACTCTTATTGGAAAGGGAATTTAATGACAGAAATATTGATATTGATTATGAGTTTGGAGTTTACAGTAACGGCTTAGCAACAAAAATCAGATCCCGGAATTTTAGGTTTAGTAAAGGGGCCAGGTATATAACGCCACTTTTTCCCGATAATGACGGAAAAAGTAATTTTAGTCTTATAGCTAGTTTTCCCAGCAAAAAGAAGTTTTTAATTTCATCAATTATGGGAGTGGTTATGCTCTCTATTATTTTTACACTGATTATAATAGTTACATATTCAAGCGCATTATATCAATTATTGCATCAAAGGAGATTATCTGAAATGAAAACAGATTTTATAAACAATATGACGCATGAATTTAAAACACCTATTGCAACAATAAATCTGGCACTGGATGCAATTAAAAATCCTTTAACTTTTAATGATCAGGAAAAGGTTAAGAAATACCTTAATATGATAAAGGATGAAAACAAGAGAATGCATGCCCAGGTAGAAAACGTTTTGAGAATATCCAAACTGGATAAAAATCAGTTGGATATTAAGAAAGAAAAAACAGATGTTCACGACTTATTAGATGAAGCTATTACACATATATCATTAATAATAGAGAACAGGGAAGGTTATATAAACAGGCATTATCATGCTGAGAGAAGCAGTATATTAGGAAATGATTTTCATATAACCAATGTTTTTGTTAATATCCTTGATAACGCAGTAAAATATTCGGACAGTGCTCCTAAAATTGATATATATACCGAAATTGTTGGGAACAATATCCTTATCAAAATACAGGACAGAGGAATTGGTATGAGTAAGGCAGTTCTAAATAGGATTTTTGAAAAATTTTACAGGGAACACACAGGGAATATTCATAACGTAAAAGGACATGGTTTAGGCCTGGCTTACGTAAAAAAAATAATAGACGACCATCAGGGTGAAGTCTATGCAGAAAGCGAAAAAGAAAAAGGCAGTACTTTTTATGTAAAACTGCCGTTAATATTATAAAAGCATTATGGAAGAAATAGCAAATAAAAAGATTTTATTAGTAGAAGATGACCCGAATTTCGGAATTGTTTTGAAAGATTACCTTTCTATGAATGATTTTGATGTTACATTGGCAAAGAACGGAATGGAAGGTTATGAAAAGTTCAGGAAGGAAAATTACGATTTATGTATCCTGGATGTAATGATGCCTTATAAGGACGGATTTACTTTGGCTAAAGAAATCAGAGAAAGAGATGAAAATGTTCCTATTATATTTTTATCTGCCAAAACAATGAAGGAAGATGTTTTAAAAGGGTACAAAGTAGGAGCAGACGACTATTTAAATAAACCTTTTGACTCGGAAGTCCTTTTATTTAAAATCAGGGCCATTATGCAGCGCAAAGCTACCGATACTGTAGCTGAAAGCAAACAGTTTGAATTTGAAATCGGAAACTTCCATTTAAATTCGAAATTACGGTTTTTAAAGTACAAAAATGAAGAGCCTGTAAAATTATCGCCTAAGGAAAATGAGTTACTCCGTTTACTTGCATTACATGAAAACGACTTAATGCCAAGAGAATTAGCGTTAACAAAAATATGGAGGGATGATAATTATTTTACTTCCCGTAGTATGGATGTCTATATAGCTAAATTGCGTAAGTACCTGAAAAAAGATGATGATGTAGAAATTCTTAATATTCACGGGGAAGGCTTCAGGCTTCTGGTTAAAAGTGAAGCACAACATTAAAAATTTATTTTTAGTTAGTATACCAGGCCTGACAGGTTTCAAAACTTGTCAGGCCTTATTTTTCTTGGTGGCTTCGAGAGCCTCAGCCACCATCGAGAGCCTCAGCCACTCATTTATTTAACCCTTCAAGAGTTTCAAACCACAACTGTTCGGAAGACAGTTAATCTGTTTTAAATAT